>PGYG01000058.1 GCA_002839545.1 Candidatus Methanoperedentaceae archaeon HGW-Methanoperedenaceae-1 | reverse complement strand
CATACGGTTTCAGAGTTCAAGGAAATTGTCGATGATATTAACAGCAAATTCCAGTTCCGTGTCACAGGCACACCGCTTCATGACCCTGAAACAGGCGCGCCGTTTGCAATAAGGAACGAACCTGAAGCGCTTTCGAAATTGCCCACTGTGACAAAACAGGTGACTATTCTTACAAGCCAGGTTGCAGCGCCGCTGTTAACTGAGATTTTTGATAAGCTTGGCGGATTGGTAAATGTGGTTCCTGTCAAAAAAGACATCGGATGCCTGATTACAATCGACGACGTAAAAGCCCTTGACCTCAGTAAAGTTAAGGAAACGGTCATTTTTCCGGGAAGGAGCTTTGTCCACGACCCTGAGATAAAAAGTGTACTGTCAGCAGATGGCGTTGACAGGCTTGTGCGAAGAGGTCCCGACCTGCTCACGGTTGACGGTGAAATGAGTATTTCAATGACAAAAGACGAGGTTCTGGAAAAGGAAATCGAGGCTTTTACTGAGCTTATCCAGATGATTAATGTGCTTGGGACGTAGATTAACAAAGCCAAGCAAAATGGTAAGAACATGAACGGAAAAGACGAGTTTGAGGATATATATGAAGATGTTGTAATCGAAAATTACGGCATTCCCGTAGTTATCACCGATGTTCTTGTAAGGAAACACAATCCCACAGGGAAGAAAATATACATCAACCATAAGGATTCTATCCACAAAATTGAGAAAGGATTGAAAGCCGCCCTTGGAACTGCACCCAGGGGAAACGTATCTTATAAAAGAAAACTTAGTGAAACCGGAAAAATGCTTGTGCTCAGGTTACCAAGCGAACTAAGGGAATCTTACCATATAGAAAAAGGAACTGAGGCATTGATTACTCCAATCGGACCAAAGAAAGCGATTGTTGAATTTGAGTGAATGTGCTACAAAAAAGCACATATAACTTAATCCTGCTTCCCCTTCTCCTCAGGAATCGCACACACGCCACATTTATCATCGCATGAAGTTATGGATATTTCAGAATCCATTGCCCTTGTCCCCTCTGCAAGCACAGCAGCATTGGACATGGAACCCGCAATCAGTATTGCATCAAAAATCTCTTCCTTTGGGATACCAAGCCGCTGCGCCACGCGGATATGCATCTTCAGGCAGTGCTCGCACTTAAGCGCAGCCGAGACGCCGATTGATATCAACTCAACCGTTTTCTCATCCATGCGCTTGAACTCACGGATTATGGAATTATCATAAAGAACTTTCGTGGCAAGCAGTTCAGGCGACTGCTTCATGAAATTAAGGATATAAGGGACTTCACCATACAATTCCTTTACTTCCCTTAACAGCTCCTCAACAGCCTCAGCAGGCTCTTTCTCAAGAATTTTCTTTATCTTATCCAGTTCCATAATTGTCTATTAATTTGTTGCAGTCCGATAGTTAATAAACATTTGTATTCGTTTGCAGGCAGGGTAAGTGAGCTAACCGATAATATCCCCGAAAGCAAATTTGGGTTTTACATCCCGTATCCTTATATTGACACTCTGCCCCTTCTTAGTACCTTTTACAAATACAACCATATTATTAATTTTTGCAATCCCGTCACCATTTTCCCCGATATCCTCAATTGTAACGCTGTACATCTCGCTAACATTGACAGTACCGGACAGAAGTCTCCTCCCGATAACATAAATCTCTGCACTCTGGCTCCTCGATGCTTCAGGGGAGAACGCCTGCACCTTCACGAAATACCCGCGAGCCTTATTAATGAAGTCTGGAAACATATCGCCCTGGAATACCTTTACAGCAAACACGCCGCCGAGTTTCAGGATTTTCAAGGCACACTCAAGAGCTGATGTGGCAAGGTCAATGGAACGTGCATGGTCATAACTCCAGTTTCCTGAAAGATTCGGCGCAGCATCACAAATAACGGCATCAGCACCATCTTCACCGATTAATTCCCGTATTTTTCCCACAGTTTCATCAAGCCTGATATCACCTTTTATGGTGTCAACACCCTCGATATCCTTAATCTTCAGCAAATCCACACCCACAACCCTGCCGCCTGACAGCTCATAAGCAACCTGCAGCCAGCCTCCGGGTGCAGCGCCAAGGTCAACAACAGTATCATTTTTCCTGATTATTTCAAATCGTTCATTAATCTGCTGGAGTTTATATGCAGCCCTGGAGCGGTATCCCTCTTCCCTGGCTTTCCTGTAAAAAAAATCTCTGCGATGTCGTGGCATGGTATTACCAGTCGTTAACTCTTATATCCCAGATATACCCACTGGTCATAAATACCCCTGTCATCGGTATTATCAATAATTTCACCGTGAACCAGCCCGGTAAGTGCCTCGTTCTTTTCCCAGAGGCTTTTGTTAAACCCGTATATCGTCCCAAGCATAAAACTGACAATCGTATCAAAACTTCCTTGCGGGAAGAATTCAGATAACCTCGTAGCGTCCATTACAACTGTCCTTTCAGGTTTCAGGACTTCATGTTCAAGTCCCTGGCATACCTGGCACTTATCAATATCAAGTGTCAGGGGATCATAACCAAGTTCATGGAGAGGTAAAGTTGACATCCCGTTCCCGCAGCATATTTCAAGCATTTTCCCGGAAAGGTCAAACCTGCTTACAAGTTCCTTAAGCCTCACATTCCTGCTCTGTATATACACCATCCCGTAAGGTTCATTTTCCGTGATGCAGTTCTCACATAACTGCCTGTCCGCAAGGGCACAGGAATAATATTCCATCAATGCGGTGTTAAACTCATCGCGTGTTGTTGAATAAATCCCGGCAAAGCTGAATTCCACGGCAATTTCTGAAAATCTTTTACTGCTGTTGTTTGGTTCTGGAATGGAAGCCACAACGCTGGTAAAAACAGCCCAGAATCCAGGTATTTCCCCGTCTTCAGGATTGAAAAACGTAAGCGCTATTATATTCCCGTTTTCATCATTGACTCCGTAAATACCGGATGGCGGGTCGTTAAGAATATTTTCCAGATATTGCAAGGATAAAGGAATATTCTTTAAAGACGAATAACTTTCTTCAATAAAATAGATATTATCGTCTTGTTCAAGTTCCAGTATTCTATGGATTAACATTTTCCAGTTACTTGCCTGTATCAGGCTCATCATCACGGTAACTCTTATCCCCGACCAGTGCAGCACTGATAGAATCTATACCGTCAAGCCATTCAGCCACAAACCCGTCAGGAACGCCCTCCATGGCTTTGTCCTTTATCTTTCCGCCTGCAATGATATTAGCGCCAATCTGTGCAACCTGTGCAAGCGCTTCTCCCATATTATTATCTTTTTCCGCACTGACTGCGCTCTTGACCAGTTTATCCAGGGATTTTGTTTTCTCAAACGCTTTGTCAAGGTAACATTCACATGATGCAAAAACTCCCATAAGTGATAATTGCGTTGACTCAAGCATAATATCAATGTCCTCGTTTATGGGTTCAATCTTGTTCAGGACAATTTCCCTTATATCAATTATATTTCCCAGCGCTTCTTCATGGGACATCAATTCTTTATCGAACTTTGCTATAACTTTCAGGCATGACAGCACCACGTCATCTTCCATATTCACAAATACCGAGCCAGCGCCAGTGTCATCCTTTCCTTCCTCATCAAGTTTGAAATTGCTTTCTTTTGCTTTTCCAACCCAGTTTTGCCATCTTTCCTCGGTATAATACGGTAATGAAAATTTTGATTCCTGCATGATTCCACCTTGTTTTAATTGTTTATCCTGTCAATACTCTTATTTTGTTCAATAATTCGTTTTTCCCAAAAGGTTTTGTTATGTAATCATCTGCTTTCAAGACATGCAAACCCAGTAATTTATCGATATTCTGGGACTTGGCAGTCAGGATAGCAATGGGTATATTTGAATCCTTTTCTTTAATTTTCCTGAAAACTTCCCACCCATCCATATCGGGCATCATTATATCAAGTAATACTAATCCGGGACGGACGGTTTCAATGATTTTTAATGCTTCAGCACCGCTCGAAGCAGGTATTACTTTAAAACCCCCGCTTTCAAGTACCAGTTGTATAAGTTCAAGAGTATCGGGCTCATCATCAACAACCATTACTTTTACATTTGACGCCATATATTCACTTCACTTTATTCTTAGGTAATAAAATATGAAACGTACTTCCCCTATTTCTACTTTCCGCCCATATTTTCCCGCCGTGCGCATTTACTATGTTCCTCGACACCCAAAGACCAAGCCCTGTTCCCCCGTGTTTGCGTAAACCCATCGCCTCAAGCTGGTAGAACCTGTCAAATACCAGCTCAAGTTTATCCTCTGGAATTCCTATTCCCGTATCGCTTATTGTTATGTGGATGTTCTCATCATCCTCATCTCCCGTCACATTTATCTCTCCTGTCATCGTGAATTTAAAGGCATTATCCAGTATATTGGAAAATAGCTGGAGCAGCCGTTCCCGGTCACCGTCAACCACAAGAAAATGCGGTACGTCAATATTTATTGGTACTTTCTTAATTTCAGACCTCTTTTTAAAATCATCAGCCGCCTCTGTGACAACATCATAAATCGCTAAAGTTTCCCATTGAAGCTCGAAATTATTGGAATCGATTAATGTAGTATCAAGCAGACTTTTAATTAACCGCGACAGGCGCTTCGAATTCCGAAGTATTATCTCAAGCTTATGGTACTGTTCATCTGTTATATCTTCATCAATAAGCAGTTCCGTAAATCCCATTATAGAAGTAAGCGGGGTACTGAGTTCATGGGAAATATTCGAAAGGAAATTATCCTTGACTTTAAACAGTTCCTTGAGCTTGGAATAAGCAAGCTTAAGTTCATCATACGAGTCTTTCAGTTCTTCTTCAAGTTTTTTCTGGCTTGTTACATCTTTTATTACCGTAATAATTTTTTCGACATTACCATCCTTATCCTTTAATGGTATCTTGCTCGTGCTTGTGAAAATTTCCTCGCCGAAATGAAGTATCTTTTCTTCACTCTGGAATAGTTTTCCTGTCTTGATGACATGTTCATATTCCTTATCGATATTTTTTTCTTTTAGGAAGGGAAACACATCATACAGGTTATTATCAACCATCTTTTCCCTGGTTATTCGTCCCCTGCCAAGAGCTACCATTTCATCATTAACAGCAAGTACTTTCATGTTTTTATCAACCACATGTATTCCGAGATTAACATTATCGATAATCTCCTCGTTAAACTCCTTCAAGTATATTATATTGTTATAAAACCTGGTACTTTCAATAGCAACCCCAATCTGGTTACCAATTGCCTTGAAAAGTTCTTTATCCTTTTCTGTGAAAGTACGTGGCTTCCTGCTAATGAGCGTAATCATTCCAAGATGTTTTTCTTTTGTTGAAAGGGGAAACGCCACAAACGATGAAATACCGTTCCCATATCCCGATGTAATCGATTCCGGCATCCCGCTGCTATTTTCAAAAACCACTGCATCATTTTTATTTATTAAGTGTTTAAACGCGTTTACAGGTATGGTTTTGCCATTATCATCACCTGTATGGATTTCCGGGACAAAATCGCCTGATACCTCGTCCTGGATATATGCATCTGCACATTCCATGCCTGTAAGGTCTAATAAACTAACAAGTGAATTAACTAAAATATTATCCAGCTCGAAAGTCTCGCTGATGTTTCGGGAAATGGAGTTGAGTACTGTCAGTTCCCTGTTCCTGGTAATTATTTCATTTTCAAGCTGTTTCTGCTGTGTTACATCCCTTATTACAAGAATTACATTTACTGTTCCCGTACTATCAATAAACAATGAACCGTTTACATCCAGTGTTTTCGTTGTGTCGCCGATTATGGTTTCATGTTCAAACCGCACCGGTTTTTTTGTTTGCAATAACTTATCTATATTACATTTTTTCGAATTGTGCTGGTATTTCGATCCGAAAATTATTTCATGGCAGGTTTTCCCGAGCACCTGTGCTTCAGATGAGCCTGTCAATTTAAGGAATGATTCATTCACCTTTGTAACTTCATGGTTTACATTCAAAACAATAATCCCGTCTTCAATACTGTTAAACAATGTCTCAAGATATTTTTCAGCATTTTCAGTCTGCTCTTTTGATGATACCAGATCCTTTATTTTCTGGTCAAGATTTGCAGACATTTTGTTAAAGGTAACGGCAAGTTCGCCCAGTTCATCACCGGTATCGACATCAATTTCCTGGTTAAGAATTCCCTGGTTTATCCTGTTTGCCCCGTCTGTAAGTTTCTGGATTGGGTCTGTCAATCTCCGTCCAATGACAACAGAAAATATGGTTCCGATAAATATCGCAGAAATTGTAAGGAATAAAATACTGCGTGATGCCAGCTCAATACGCGCCCTGACCTGGTTTTCAGACAGACCGAGATGAACATACCCTACCTCTTTGTAAAGGGGAGTATCAAATTCATGAATAATACCTCTTTCCGTATTAAGAATAAATTCCTTATTGACATTCGAAGGCTTGCTTCTTTCAACCAGTGCTTTCGGGAAACCATTATCAAATGTATGCACCAGCAGAATCCCCTCAGAATCCGTTACAAAAATATATTCAATCTCAGAGTCTTCATTTTTCAGGTTATCAATGTATATTTTAATTCCAACTAAATTATTTATCAGGAGCGGCTCAGTAAGTTCCCTGGCAAGATGGTTGGATAAAAAAAATCCCTTGTCCCTGAACTCTCCTTCAATAATTCCCTTCTGGATATCCTCGATTACAAGATAAGAACCAATAGTTACCAGTAATATTATAAACACCATTGAAATAATGATGCGGGTTTTCAGGCTGCTCATTTAACTTTTTCCCTCATATCCCTTATTGAGTCATAAGCATTATCATCTATTGTTACGAATTTTTCAATCATTATTCCTGAAAGGATTTTTTTCCCTTCTTCATCTTTATCCATATTAAGGAAAATTTCCCTGAGCCTTTTTTCCAGAAACGAGTTGCTGTTTTTCGGGACTACTACTGGCGGTATCCCGAAAGGCGGTGATACTTCTATTATCCTTGTCTTTGATACCAAATCCGGTTTATTGAGGCTCAGGTAATCATACACAAGGCTGTCAACAGCACCACCTTCTGCCAGCCCTTCCGCAACTGCGGTAACAGAATTATCGTGGCTGTATGTGAATATGTAATTATTGCGACCTGTTTTATCCACACCAAAAAAAGAGTCGGGGGTTTCGTTAATCATGGAAAGCCTGTACGCCGGGTATAAATAGCCGGAATTTGACAGCGGGTCAGAAAATGCAAACTTCTTGCCGCGAAGTTCAGCAAGTTCTGTGTAATTGCTTTTATTTGAAACAATGATATACGAATGATATGTTGTTCTGCCATACATTTTCGGAGCAACCAGGAGTTTCATGCCGAATTCGGAATTGCCGTCAATATAAGCGCCGCTGCATACAAACGCAAAATCGATTTTATTGGTTTTTAGAAGGTCATTTACTTCCGTATAGTTACGTCTCTGGATTATTTTAACAGGCACCCCTAATTTCCACTCAATATACCCCACCATTTTTTCATACTGCTCATAAGATTCCTTGGGTGATACGACTGAGGCAATAGCAACTTTTATTGAATAGTCGTCTTCCCTGATGTCCGGTTCCTGGATAATACTGAGATTTATTTTTTCTTCCTGTTCCACACAACCTGCGAACAATACAATTATTATTACCAGGGAAAACAGTAATATTTTTTTCATGGTGTTATCCTTTAACAAGTTCTTTTATTAGCCATCCCCAGTATTTAACAGATGTTATGAGAGCAATAGTTAAACCGAGCGCAAAAAAACCATATCCGAATAATCCCGCGTTTTCAAAACCTGCTGATGTTAGCAGCATAATAATTGAAGCCGAGACGGTAAAAAACATAGCTGCATAATAAAAATAATAGTATTTTTTCATTGCCATTACTTCGCCAATGCGTTTGCTGAGTTGTGCCAGTAAGTACAGGACAATCGTAAAAAACAAAAATGAAAGTGAATCAATTAATTCAAACTCTGCGCTCATTTTACACCAACCATTTTCCTGTAAATCAAACAACTTGCTATTAAAGAGCCAAGCGCACCGGCGAGTTCTATAATTTCAGCCAAAAACGTAAAAGGGGGGAATAATAAGCACGCAGGTATTAAAAGAACAAATACCGGTATAAGATAAAAATAATAAAATGTCCGTACACTGAATTTCCTCTCATAAAAGTGTGCTATTGCAATGAAAAAAACCATAATGATACTGGCGGCAGCCCAGGAATAAACATTAAGGAATTTCTGGAGAAATATCAAATCCATCATAGTAATTATTTTTTAAATGCTTCCACAAATGCCTCAGCAGGTTTTTTTACAGGGTTGCCTGATAAAATCCCGGAATATTCCCTGAACGGCTGTTTAATTTGCACTCCTTTTTCATTTATCACAAGTTCACGTATTTCCTTATCATGGTCGCTTCCCCGCATCTTGAGCACAGATATTGCTTTTCGCATCTCGCTGTTAATTTCCACGTACCTCAGTAAGATAACCGTATCCATTAAAGGGGATACGCCGGTTCCTGTTACTTCTATTATCCCTGTTAAATTCGATGTCTCGTTTGTATAAATTGCGGTGATATTCCTGCTTTTCAGGTAATTGGTGATACCGCCGATGTACTCCGGCAGCTGCGTATATTTCGGAAGCAGCCTCTGGAGCCTGCCTGTACCGTCAAACAGGATGCGCTTTACGTTTAGTTTTTCAGTAAACTCCTCTATCATGACAGCAAGTTCATGCACATCGAATTCAGAAAGGGATATTATCTTAAGCATGCCTTTATCTTCAAATTCCTGCAGTTTCCATCCGAATGACTTTGAATTTTCACGTATCTGGGCTGCGTCCTCTTCAAAGGAAACAATCAGGGCGGGTTCGTTTTTCAATAAACCATCCATAATGAATTGTATCCCGAACACGGTCTTACCTGTCCCGCTGCTCCCCGAAAGTAAATTTGATGAGCCGCGTATGAACCCGTTTCCGGTCATACTATCCAGTCCTTTGATACCTGTGGGGATGCGTTCATTTGATACGGATGGCATGGCATCCACAGGCAAGTTCGGGAATACAACAAACCCGTCTTTTGTTATCTTGCATGGCTGCCTTCCGCTGTAAAATTCCTGCCCCCGCATTTTCAGGATATTCAGGAACCTGATATTTTTTTCATAATATGGTTCGTTATTAATCTGGATGATACCGTCCACAAGATAACCGACCGTACTTTTAACAAGTGCATCAAAAGTAAATTCACCTGTTAACATGACAAGGGAATTCCATCCTTTCATCGTTGTGAAGAAATCATAGTAAAACTGGCGCTCCGATTCCTCATCATGCCCGAAAGTAAATACATTAACCGGGTCAATCACAATCCTGTCGGGTTTTATTATTTCTATATGCCGTTCCAGTTCCTCAATAACAGCCTTCCCGCCTTTATGGAGAGTTTCAATGTCAATGGGTACGTATTTAACATTGCCTTTCGCCAGCAATGAAATGTTATAAAATGAGAATTTCGACATGAAATTATTAATCATGGCTATAGGTTCGGAAAGTGCGGTTACATACATGCAAACCTCATCATTTTTTGCAGCATTAAAGATTGATTGCATTACAAAAGTGGTCTTTCCTGTTCCTGCCGTACCTGCTATCAAAACTGTTGACGGTCTCAGGAAACCGCCATAAAGCACCCTGTCAAGCCCTTTTACTCCAGTTGGTACCTGTTTCATAAAATATCAACCCAGTATATTCTTGATTTTTTCAGATGCTTTTTCAACCTCAACCAGAATTAGACCAAGACCCGCATCAGGTTCGGTCATTATTATGAGAAGCGCTCTTGGTCCTGCACCTGTTACAACCAGTTTTCCCTCTTTTGATTCGACAACCACCCTTTCAGGAATGCCTTTCCCAAGCTCTGTTGACGTGGTTTCCGCCGCCCCAAGCATAGTTGCCGACATGGCAGCAAACGTCTCAGCGTGCTGTTTTTGAGGTAATGTTGAATATATAAGTAGTCCGTCCCTGCTCGCAACTGCCGAGGCTTCGACTCCTCCTGTATTATGGACATCATTTAAGATTTTTTCAAGTAATTCAATTACGGTCATGTTTTCCTGTACTCCCTACAGCTGTTACCTATTAGTTTTATAATATGTTATAATCCTTTTGATTAGTTTTGGATTTATGATTGTCATTAATAAACTGGTATATAATCTATTTTTGCTGTATAAAACTTCTGTATCACTCAATGTATATCGCAGGTCTCATTGGTACAGCCATGCCGCTTTTCTTCCCGGGGTCATATTCCGCAGCATCAGCGCTGTAAATTTCTATATCGCAATTGACTTCCCGGCGTAAGAAATCCTTTGCTTCGTTCAATACAGAAACTTCATCAAACTCAACTTCCAGCAAAGAATCCATTAATCCGGCATCCATCCCCTGGATGTCAGTTATGACTTTCTGTGCAAACTTCGGGATGTCCTTCGCATGTTTCCTGAGGTCAGGGTCAGCCATAAGCGGTTTCATCAGGGAACTCATCTCAAGCCCGCCATCCTTTTTCATTGCAATTGCTTTTTTAAGAACAGCCTGTTTCCATGATGCTGCCGTATATAACACAACCTTTTTCGGTTCGATTTTAATAAGCCTGATTATTTCCTCGATATCCAGCAGGGTATTGCCTGTTATTTCTTCCGCCAGCTCAGCACCCCTGTCAATTAGTGAATCATCAGCCACAGGGAACCCGGACAGGGAGATGTAATCCACACCGAGTTCTGCCCCTATTTCCTCACACAAATGCGGCGTGAAAGGAGCCATCAGCCTTATCCATGTGTCCAGCACCTGTTTTTTGACAGCGCTCCCGCCGCGCCGTTCATACCATTTCATATCGTTCATGAGCAGGTAAAATGCGTTCTGGACTGACAGGCGGGTCTGCATTTTGTCCAGAGCATCAGTGGTTTCTTTTATCCTGTACTGGAGTTTGCTCAACATCCACCTGTCAATTAATTTAAGGTCACCGGCGTTCGGGTCACCTGATGCAATAATGTCATACGCCGTCTTATAGAACCTTTCAAACTGTTTCCTTGTCGATTCCACATCAGCATTCCTCCAGTCTGCATCCTGCACATGCTCGGAAGTGCTGAGGATATAAAGGCGCGGTATGTCAGCCCCGTACTTATTGACAGCCGATTTCATGGTAAGAATCGGTCCTTTGGACTTGCTCATCTTCTCGCCTTCAAGCGATACAAAACCGTTTATTGCTATGCACTTTGGCAGGTGTTGTTCCGGGAATATCGCAGTATGGTGGAACAGGAAAAACAAAAGATGGTTTGGTATAAGGTCTTTACCGGATGAACGCAGGTCAACAGGGTACCAGTACAGGAAATCCGCCCTTACACTGTTAATTATATCAATGGATATTCCTGTCGTTTCTGCTGTACTTTCAGCCGTACCCTCACCAAGAAGCACGTAGTTGAAAAACTCTTT
>PGYG01000126.1 GCA_002839545.1 Candidatus Methanoperedentaceae archaeon HGW-Methanoperedenaceae-1 | reverse complement strand
GTCGGGGTAGCCACTACAATAACTTCAGGCGTTGGTGTCGGAGTTGGTGTCGGTGTGGGTGTATTAGTTATAGTTGGTATTACAGTAGGCTTTGGCGTAGGCGTAGCAGTAGGTGAAGGTGTTGGTGTTGGCGTGTAATTCTTTGGCGTGCCTTTGTGCAGGGTTACCGGAAGCACCTCACTGTCAGCCCATTGCCCGTTTACAAACAAATCAAGCTTAATTTCGTAAGTGCCGGCAAGGCTTCTCCCCTCCATTTCCTGCTGGGTACTGAAAACTGCAATCAGGGATTCGATAGATTCAGGCTCAATCTCATTCGTAAAGTTAATCGTAAATGTCCTTGTTTTCTTTTCAGCACTCATGGTTTTTAAAAACATGTTTGCAAGGAAATCCTCAAGCTTGATAACTTTTGCTTTTACTACAACGGTTTCGCTGGTGATAGTCTCGGTTCCTGCGTTAGCCACAAGAAGTTTTGCCGTGACTTTTTCTCCTGCAATGTAATTATCCCTGTCAAATTTCACATCGACTATTTTCCCGTCAAGGTTAAGATTTGTACGCTCGTGTACCGAAGAATTGCCTTCAAGGGCATCTGAATCACCAGAACCTGTGCAGCCTGACAAAACAACTATTAGTACCAGCAATAATATTGGAAGAGTTTTTTTCATCGAAACACCGTACTAACTCATGGCATCATTGTTTAAAAATATTACTATGAACCATATAATAATACTTGTAAACCTGCATGGAAAATGCCGCAAAATCATAAGAGTTTATAAAGGAATAAGCCGTAGTCGGGGCATCAGGAAGTATTTTAATGAAACTCCAGAAACCCCGGGGCACACGTGATTTTCTCCCAGAAGAGATGGCAAGACGAAAGTACGTCGAGAATAATCTGCGTGATGTTGCCCAGAGGTGGGGATACGGGGAAATAAAAACCCCGACTTTTGAGAATATCGAGCTTTTTACACTTAAGTCTGGTGAGGGTATCCTTGGTGAGATTTATAATTTCAAGGATAAGGGCGACCGCGAGATTGCGCTACGCCCTGAACTGACAGCACCTGTTGTGAGGATGTACGTTGAAGAACTACAGAAGTCCGCAAAACCACTTAAATTCTATTACTTTGATAACTGTTTCAGGTATGAGCGCCCGCAGAAAGGACGGTTCCGCGAGTTTTTCCAGTTCGGTGTCGAGATTATAGGAAGCGCA
>PGYG01000057.1:11667-19025 GCA_002839545.1 Candidatus Methanoperedentaceae archaeon HGW-Methanoperedenaceae-1 | reverse complement strand
TAACTGTCAAATTGATTTTCCGGACAAAAATTGTGAATTTTTTGTTGAAATAGATGCCAGTATCTTTAAAAAATAGTGAAATCTGTCAAACTTAGGATAGTACGCAAAAAAATACAACCGTGCCAGCATGTAATGTAACGGTCACATTAAAGATAAATGAAAAACGTAATAAAACAATATAAACCCAGGTTTACAAAAATACCTGTTTTTTAACCCGGTGAAAGGGATGTTGAATCCCCTTCATGGGCGTTGGTGACAAAAGATTTTTAATTTATTCAATAGACTGGCAGGGAGTTTTGCGGTCTACAGTTGTTACGATATGGATCAGAGGCAGATAGATTATTACCTTCGATATTATCGGAAAAATATCTTCCTGCTATATCTAATGCTTCTTCCCTGCTTGAAGCTTCAGAAAACTGCATATAAACAGAGGCAGGGTATATCAAATTTTTAACGATTTTCAGGGGTTTGGAATGGCTTGCACAAAAAGAGGCTATCAGAATAGCGTTAAACCTGTTTATTTCAGAATCAGTACCTGATATCTGGAATGAAATGTTCCCGTCATCATGACCTGTAGTGACTGTAACCGGCCAGTTCAGGTATGACAGTTCCTCATTAATGAGCTTATCAATTTTACTTATGTCGTATATGTTTGCATTGTGGGACTGGAATAGTTGTAACACTTCACCCACAGGCGGAAGAACAGTCTCCCTGCCCCTCAATAACCACCTGAACATTGTAAGCGGTATAGTTACACCATATACACGGTTATTCGTGATTTCCTTAGCATGGTTTTTTTCCGTTAAAAGCCCTTTTGCAGAATCAATGCAGCCCACATTATCATTAACGAAACCAACGAAGTCAATTATATCCCTGATTGCTGCTGACATGTTGCCCTGGTGTTTTTTGAGCAACGGGTCAAGTAGCTTCAGGTGCGTATTGCTTATTGAAACATTTTTTCTTAACATTTGTATTCCACCAACTTTTTTTTTGTGCTATTCCAATCTCCAACATTCAGGATTTAAGGAGTTTGGTTTTTTGTATAGATATAGCTTTCTATAATATCATCATCATAATAATGATAATTTTTCTTTTACCTGAACTTGTCAGGCATACCAATCTACAATTCACACGCATATAAATGGAAGTGTGAAGAACTGGTTATTTTACACACAATTATTCACAAAAAAATAGTAAATCGTTGTGAATACTGGAATTAAAATACGCAATGCTCCGACTAAACCGCCTGGACTTTGAGGAGACAGGTTTCTTCTTCGTTCACACCGGTGTTTACCCGGCTCAGCACAATCAGGTTTTCAGAGCAGCATGATTCATACTTTGTCCCATGGGTATCAAGCACGCCCATCAAAAGTTTTTCAATCGCCTGGATAGCACGCGGATCCGAATACCCGTGATATATATTCAAGGTATTTTCATCCATATCAATCCGTTCTACGATGCCCATGTGTTCATAAACCGATTTCATGGTCCTGATGAGCTTTTCCAGCGGGATGTCCTTGATAGGAATCCTGTGTATCGCTTCTATGGGCGCTGTAAGGCAGCCTGGAACCTCTGTCCCTGTCAACAATTCATTATAATACTTCTTGGGAATTACAACCATATTGTAATTGGTTTGCCTGTACAGGTTCCCGATACACTTCCAGAACTCATGGTTTTTCGATATTTCACGCATGATATCTTCCATATATCCAAAATGCCTGACAAGTGAGTGTTTCGCAAGATTTGTATTATTTTGTTGTTTGAAGGCTATTATAATTTTATTTGCCTCACGTTTCATAGAAAAAACTTCCTGTTTTTTATGCGTAACCAGGAAAGATGAGATTATCCCGCCTAAAAATTCCATTTTGTAAACACTGTGCCCTGTAAGAACAACATTTACGCTTGAAGGCATTACGTTGTTGTCATAATCACTTATCTTGATACTGGTCTGCCAGTTTCCCCCGTTGGTCATATCATCAAGGTATTTTTCAAGATCAGTCAGCAACACTATTTTTGTTGGGTCTATAATATTATCAAGGACTTCCTGCTCTATGAGTTTGCCGCGCGACTGTTTGATTAGCCAGTAAATAATATTCTCAGTAAAATTATAGTCCGTTTTTAATCCGTCTATTACCTTACTGATATCATCAGGATTGTTTAACATTGTATCAATGAGGTCTATTATTTCACGTATTGCCGCACTGAAATTACCTTTGTTTTTTGTAATTAGGGGATCCAATTTATCCAGATGATTTTTTTCTAATGAGATGTTTTTTCTTATAGACATGCAACAATCCTCTTAGTATTATTAATTTCAATACGGATTCACCTGAATATAAACAAAGGTGTGAGAAACATGTGAGTGAAAAGGAGAGGAGGACATTGGTCATTGGTTATGACGTTTTATTGGCTGGATGCTACTGTTTTTTGATATAATACAAACATACACACTTTATAAATTTAATTTATTAATTCCCGTATGTTGCCGGTTTTTTCATACATCTCTTTTTGCTGAATCCTGGAACTTTATGCCAGTTTTAAAGATTATTCCCATTAACGGTGACGTGTGGACAAAAGGCGGGTTTTATCACATAGAACATATTATAAAATACCACTCGTTTTCACAACCGGGGTTTTATCAGTGAGATAACAATCTTACAATAATCATGGTTTCAAAAGATGTTAGTTTTCTCGGTTTCCTGCTTCCAGTTGCTATGATTGTAGGAACATGTCTTGCAATATATTTCTATAAATCTTCAATATCGTATATGCTTGTTGTGATTGCATTCGAAGGATTATTGTTCTGCGGATATATTTTATCTATAAGGTCAAAGACATACAAGAAATGCATATAAGCCAGAGTTGCGTCTCTGGAGGACGCAGACACGTATGGATGCTATGCAGCCATACGTGGATTCCAGCTCCAGAAGAAGGAAGATTCTGGAGTTTCGCGTCTCTGGAGGACGCAGACACGTATGGATGCTATGCAGCCATACGTGGATTCCAGCTCCAGAAGGAAGATTCTGGACGATATCTAACATTTAATTGCCTGCAACAAGTTTGAGTTTAGAACCACAGAAAGGACACATTATCCATTTAGGATCAATTTTATTCTTGCAGAAGTTACATTCTTTCGGGACGTCTGTTTTTTGGATAAGCTGGTTGCCACAGTTTGAACAATTATTCCATTTAGTATCTATCGGGGACTGGCATTTTTCACACGCCTTATAAGTACTGAGCCATTTTTGCCCTTTGACATTCGTCCCGCATTTAGTACAAAACCTGTAAGATACAACCAGTCTCTCGCCGCATGAGGCACACATTGGCACATCCCGCATCAAGGTAGGGTCTATCTTCTTCTTAAGATTTCCCATGCATATATTTGCCTCATTTTTAACCATTTCCTCAGTATCTTTCGTTGCCAGATGCTCTATAATCCTCATCAGGCTCTTGGTAAATTCAGGTATTTCCATATCCATCCTGGCAAAATCCACCTTCTCAAGGTTTATGGTCGAAGATATGTACTTAAGTGTCATGAAACGGGTAGCAACTATCTTACTATCCAGTTTTTCAAGCAAATGCCTGCGTTCCTCTTCAGATAATATTTTGCCCATATTACCCGATTATCTCCTCTATTGATGTTGACAATAGTATCGCGAACACAAAATAAAATATCAGTATAATTGATAATAACGCATCATAAATCGGCTGGAAGGCTTCATACATAAAAGACCCGATAGACAATACTGCCCTTAAAATTCCCAGCATTACGAACAGGTTTATCAGAATCATGAAATAATGCCACATGATATCCACGGACTTTAAACCTTTAAATTCCCGGGCTATACTTTCAACTAACTTAAAAGATAAAACGCCGCAAATTATTACGATTAAAGAAGAAATTGTATTCAGTATTACAAAGAAATGCTCACTCATCATAATCCTCCTTACTGAATACAGCCCACGGTTTACTGTGCATTGCATTAGCAACCTTTTTCATACCGTAAAAAAACACAAAGAATACGAACGCTTCTAAAACAGGGTCAATTACCTTGATGAGATTAATAATTTCATTGGACCCCTGGCTTCCGTTATAAAGTACCTTGAGCATAATGTTAAAAGCCATTATTATATTCCATAACGAAAACAATACTATGGATATACTAAGATATTTCCATGTCCTTGAAGCCCTTTCAGCAATCGTATTTAATTGAGCCGCCAGGTAAACAGAGCCGATAATACCCAGGAGATGGGATATAAAAGGCACTATCATTACATTGATGTGTGCCATATCACTGGCAGGAGTTATATTCGATGCAGGCAGCAAGAACAAGAATGGGCTTGTTAATGCTATTAATCTAATTGCTCTGTACATGATATTTCCTTTTAGAAGGACGTTTTTATTACAATTCCATAGTTGTAGGTAAGAAATAAACCAATTTGTGAAAAACGTGTGAACGATTTAATTTATTTCCTGCGCAAATGCTTTATTCCCTTCAGGAATTCGGGAATCTCGGTAACGCTGATTTTCTTAACCATCTGTGGAAGTTCACTGATTTTATTCTTAGGCAGGTGATATGCTCTTTTCCTGACATCTTTATCATCAAAGCTATCATTTGTTTTAGGAGAATCAACCTTTACCGGAGGTATAATATTATTTCCAGTATTTCCAGACCCTTCGATTCCCTTCTCACGACTTAATTTTCCTTTTGTTTTCCCTTCATTATAGTAATTTTCCGGAGAGTCAATCAATTGTTTTTGGGCTTCATGTAACAGCTTTGACTTATCCCTCAGTACCCAGCCTATCTCTGAATGGTTGTTATATCCTACTTCATACCCTAACTGGTAGATTTGATCTGCCAATTCAGCATGCTTTTTACTTTTTTTGTTTTCAGGAATGGTGCCGCGCCCCCTAAAATTCATGCCTTGAGTTCTTTTCGCACCCTGAGTCCTTTTGGCGTGAACTCAAGAGTACGCATATCACAATCATGTTTTGTCCCGCGCATTTTGATTATTTGTAAGGCTCTTGCCATACGGTCATTTTTATCCATGAAATTATGGAGGAATATTACACCATGGGAAGCAAATTGCTCTATTGTATATGCATCAGGCTTGATAAGCTCGGACAAAAGAATAGTAGTGCAATCAAGAGTTTTAAGATTGCGGATGAACTTGCCGATTGACCTTTCTTCCTGTGCAGGACTTTGCGCAGTAAACCTGATGGCAGAAAGCGAATCAACTACCAATCTCTTAACACCCGTATGTTTTACCAGGGTCTCCACATTCTTAAATACAGATTGCGGGGACGGGGGGGTAGTTTCGGGTGAGTCATCAATTTTCTGGTCATAATCAGGTGTTATGATTGTAGAAAAATCATTATATTCCCCATAATTCTTATTAGGACCTATGTCCAGGAAGAATAACTTCTTTTTGTCTATTAGTTCATTGACATGGAAATTATAACGAGACATATCTTCTACAATCGTGTCTATGCTTTCTGACAACGCGATGTATGCGCCAGGTTCGCCGGCAAGGGCTCCTGCCGCAAGGAATTGCACACCAAAAGTTGTTTTTCCGCTTCCTGGAGACCCGCTTAAAAGATACTGCCTTCCCTGAAGCAAGCCGCCTTCAATAATTTCATCAAATCCGTCTATTCCTGTTTTTATCCTCATATGACATCACATTATTGATAAAAAGAATGTACATCCTATAAACAGGATTGTGAAGTTTGTGTGAATCATATTTAATAACAGGTAACTTCAACAATTATCAATCTGAATTGAAATTAAGTGATATACTTGAATTTAAAAAGCATGTTTAAGAACTTTTTAGGTAAATCCAGTAAATCAAACATTCCTGAAAATTCGCTTATTAAAAAAAATGAAAAGCTGAAAACGGCTCAGGATACAGGTAGTATTGGTGCCGGTTATAAAGACGGAAGTACTAATCCTGATGATGCCGCTTCCTCTCTGGACGACCATGTGGATATAGCACAGAAAATAGAGGAGCTAATCAGTTCGAAATCACAGGAGATTAATGCAAACAATGAAGCTGTAAAGGAATTTGATATCAGGTTAAATAAAATGGACGGGGGGCTTTCTTCCATCAGGCAAAACCTGGAAGATGTTAAAGACAGGCTGGAAAAAATAGATGAAACCCAGCTTGAACTGATGTCGCTATATGAAGTTGTTTCCAGCACTATAAATCCTTTTGTCGGTGATAATAATCCAGGCACGGCAGAGAAAATAGGGGAACTCGAAAAGAAAATCACTGCATTGAGTGCGACAGCGCCCAACATGTTATCAGCATTTAAAGAAGAATTTGAGGCTAAATTCATGGAAATTGAAGGGAAAATAAATTCTGCAAGCAATTCTGGTACATTAAACGAAGAAACGTTGGTAGAACATGTTTCTGGAATGGTTTTTGAAAAAATCAGCCCCCTGCTTGAACAACACTCACAGCAGGGAAATAATCCAGCGCCCGTTTCCCGGTTTAAAAAAGCGGATGGGCAGGCAAAAAGTGGAGTGAAATTAACACATCTGGATAATAGTGCCGAATCTTCAATTGTCTTGCTTAACTGGATAAACTTCTTACTGGAAAAAGTGGGACGGAATAACATAATTGACGTTATTAAATATTATATCGAGATAGACTGGATAAATGAGGAAGTCGGCTCGAAAATGATTGATTATACGGACGGGCTGGATTACTATGTTGAGAAACCAACATGGAAACTGCTTCCTGACGACCATGTTAAATCCCTTATGTATATAGGAATGCTGACCGGCGAGAAAATTGACAAAAATATCTTTTCAAAACTTGATCTCAGGAATAATGTCAAGGATAATGATATTTACACGATTTCCCGTCTGTGATTGGGATACGATTTAATATAAAAGCTGGCAGATGACATCTTGCAAGTCGTGCCCTGGATAAAATCAATTGCGTAAGATGTTTAAGCAAACATACCAATATTCCAGTAATGCAATTATCTGAAATAATCATAGATAAAATCCGGCAAAAGGGTCTGCTGTCTTTTCGCGATTTCATGGATATGGCGCTGTATTACCCAAATCTTGGATACTATACATCAACAAACGATAAGATCGGGAAAAAAGGGGATTATTACACAAGTTCAAACGTGAGTTCCGTATTCGGGGAAATGATAGGAAAACAAATTGAGGAAATGTGGCACTTCCTCGGTAAAGGAACGTTCACTGTTGTGGAAATGGGGGCTGGGCTTGGTTTGCTGTCAGGTGATGTCCTCGCTTATCTTGAAACAAACCCGGAATTGTACGGCTGCCTTGACTACCGCATTGTTGAAAAAAGTCCGGCTTTGCGGGAGGAACAGGAAAAAC
>PGYG01000057.1:1513-11611 GCA_002839545.1 Candidatus Methanoperedentaceae archaeon HGW-Methanoperedenaceae-1 | reverse complement strand
GTCATGGAAGATGAACTCAAGGAAGTATTTGTGGATTATGATGGCGGTTTTGTCGAGGTGATGAAGCCTGCATCAGGCGAACTCAGGGATTATTTCAAAAAGCAGGGCGTGGTTTTGCCTGAAGGTTACAGGACTGAGGTAAACCTTGATGCAATAAGGTGGATTAACGAGCTCGCTTCAGTTCTGGAAAAAGGATACGTCATTACGATAGATTACGGGTATCCTGCCCCTGAATTATATGCCGGGCACAGGAGCAATGGGACGCTTATGTGTTATTACAGGCATACTGCGGATGATAACCCGTATTTGCATATCGGTGAGCAGGATATAACATCCCATGTTAATTTCTCGGCGCTTGACATCTGGGGCAGGAAGAGTGGACTTGAACTTTGCGGTTTCACAGACCAGGCGCATTTCCTTCTGGGTATGGGGATTGAGGAATACCTTGCAGGTATTCAAAAGAGCGAGCCTGAAAAATATATGAAAAAGATGCTTCAGGTAAAGTCGCTGTTTATGGGAATGGGTGAGACGTTTAAGGTATTGGTGCAGGGTAAAGGGGTTGAGGGCAGTGCTTTGTCGTGTCTTAAGGAGATCTCAATGTGGGAACTCTGAGATTTTGTAAAAACGATTTCATTTCATTTTTTCGAAACCTGAAGGCAAGTATTAACTATGCTTTAATGCATAACTAAATCCAATGGCTGATGAAAAGGTAACTGAAATTATCAGGCTTTTAAAAAAGGAATATCCTGACGTTAAGATTGCGCTCCATCATTCCAATCCCCTTGAACTGCTGGTTTCCACGATACTGTCAGCCCAGTGTACTGACAAAAGAGTAAACGAGGTTACGGAAACACTTTTCAAGAAGTACAGGATATTTATTCAACAGGATTTTACAAAAACAAGGCAAAGAATATCAAGAAATTATCAGGCATCCTTATCGAGAACTTCAGTTCGCAGGTGCCTGATACCATGGAAGACCTCATCACTTTGCCAGGGGTCGCACGGAAAACTGCAAATATCGTACTGTCAAACGCTTTCGGGAAAATTGAAGGCATAGCCGTTGATACACATGTAACGCGCCTTTCCCTGAGGCTTGGGCTGACAAATAACACAAACCCTGTAAAAATAGAGAAAGACCTGATGGCGCTGGTTCCAAAAAGCGAATGGGGAATTGTTACGCTGTTGCTGATACATCACGGACGCAGGGTTTGCAGCTCAAGAAAACCCCTGTGCGGAGAATGTGTGCTGGATGGGTTGTGTCCGTCTGCGTTTACTTTCGGGTGAATTATGGGTCTTGAGGAATACAAGAAAATGCGGGAGCTTGCGAAATCACCTGAGCCGGAAGGTACGGTTAAAAAAGGTGATGGAAATATTTTCGTTGTGCAGGAACATAATGCAACGCACCTGCATTTTGACCTCAGGCTTGAAATCGGCGGCGTCCTGAAATCATGGGCTGTCCCGAAAGAGCCACCGCAGGAAGTTGGTGTCAAACGCCTTGCCATCCAGACAGAAGACCATCCTGTGGAGTATGCAGGTTTTGAGGGAACGATACCTGAAGGCATGTACGGGGCAGGAAGTGTGAGGATTTGGGACCGGGGTGAATTCGTGCCTGAAAAAATTGACGGGAAGGAAATGCTTTTTGAACTCAGGGGTAGCAGGCTTTCCGGCAGGTATGCATTAATAAAAACAAAATTCAAGAGAAAGGATTCATGGCTGTTTTTTAAGAGGAAATGAGGGGGTTTTTTATTTTATAATTACAATAAATTAAATTGTGGTATTCGGCAAAATCGATAGCAACCGTGTTTTTACTTTAAGCCTTATGGGATGGCTGATCTCTTTCAATAATCTTCTTTGCCATAAATTAATCCATACATTGTGTTTTAATCATGTCTTATTTCTATCTTAACTTTTTCCATCGCTGTTACGACAGCTTCTTTGCTCTTTTAGAAAACACAAAATACTATACTATAGGATTTGGTAAAGTATAAATACACGGATAAATACACTTAAGCTTATGGCACACAAGACTCTAACAATTTCAGAAGAGGCATATGAAGCGCTGGTTGGGCTTAAAAAAGAAGGAGAGAGCTTTACTGCTCTCATAAAACGCATCACTCAACCTCTCAGGAAGAAAAAACTTAGCGACTTCGTTGGTGTGTTAAGCGGTGAAGAATTCGATGATTTTGAAAAAGCAGCACTTGAGGTAAGGCACTCCCCCAGTACCAGATTGAAGAGGTTGGAACTGTGACAGTCCTCGATAGTGATTTCTTAATATCTATCCTCAGGGGTAAAGGCATTTCAGAAATAACAGTGGACATGATAGAAGATCCAAAAACAACTATGATAAATGTCTTTGAACTTTATTACGGAGCTATTCGTTCCATAAAACCAGACAAAGCGATATCAGAAACCAATTCATTACTCAAGTCTATAGATATTCTCGACTTTGACAGGTCAGCGGCTGTAAAAGCTGCTGATATCCATGCAAAATTAATGATTTCAGGAAATTCGCTGGACATCCAGGACGTTCTTATAGCCGGAATTGTAATATCAAATAAGGAAGAACTTGTGACCAGAAATATTAACCATTTCAGCCGCATACAGGGTCTGCGATGCAGGTCATGGTAAACTTAATTTTTATAAATCAGGACATTCCGAGCGCCCGGTGTTCTATATCGCCTCTCTCACATCGATTTTTCCTGTTACTACTTCTGAAATCAGGGCTGTGCGGTATTCCTGCAAGAGAAGAAGTTCTTTTTCGATTATAGAAACGGCGCTGTCTATTTTAGTGGATTCGGATTCGATATGTTTTACAATATGTTCTTTTTCTCCAATCGAAGGAATATAGACAAAAAACCTCTTTTAGCTTTTCTCGTGTTAAATGGGCTATGCTTACTCTACTAACAATCGAATCAAAGTAGCCCAATTGACCATACCAGAAAAATAAAAAAGACAAAAATGGTGGAGCTGATTCAGTTTATCGAGATTATCTCGAATCAAAAGGAATAAAACATATTCCATCAAGAAGGAATAATCCACAAACGAATGGCACGATTGAACGATGGTTTCAGGGGTATCTCAGGCATAGGCATAAATTTAATTCAGCAAATGAGTTTAAGGATTGGTATAATGACAGAATACACGGTTCTTTGGAACTTGAATGGGGGGAAACTCCTAATGAAGCTTTTATTAGTAAAATACGACAAGAAGCTATCTTAGGACGCTTTTTTAAGGCTTTTGGATGGTGATATAAAATATGAACGAAGGAAAGAAGGGTGCTGAAAAAATTCAGCGAAATAATATCCGTACTCTACAGTATTAAATTATCTGGATTAACTATATATATCATTATGAGTATTGTTATGACTGACGAGCGGGTTATTTTTTATAACCCCCACTCCCACTCCCCAACCCGCTCGTCATTGTTTTTATCTTTTTACCACGTCTTTTATAACTTGTGCCAGTATCAATTACCAAAACTTCAAGGATTATCAAACATATAAAATAATGATTTCATGAAACTTGATGGTTCTTTTGGTGAAGGCGGGGGACAGATATTGAGAACCGCCCTTGCACTCTCGGCAGTTACAGGGACACCTGTCGAAATAAACAATATCAGGAAAAACCGACCGCGCCCGGGTCTTGCCGCCCAGCACACAAAAGCCGTGGAAAGCCTTGCATCCATTTGCGATGCTGATGTCCGCGGATGCTCCCTTCATTCCACAAAACTGGATTTTATCCCGGGAAAACTAAAAGGCGGTGAATACAATATTGATATCGGGACAGCAGGCAGCATCTCCCTTCTTCTCCAGTGCCTTATGCCAGCAGCCATGCACGCACCTTCTGATATTAAATTGAGAATCACAGGCGGGACTGATGTCTCATGGTCGCCATCTATTGATTACCTGCGGCATGTCACGCTTGCTGCACTTTCAGGGATGGGATATAACTGCGGGATTACACTTGTCCGAAGAGGGTATTACCCGCGCGGAGGAGGCTGTGTTGAAGCCGTTATCAAGCCTTCGGTTTTGAAAAAGGCATACCTCGATGATAACATCTGCGGTACAATAGAAGGAATATCCCATTCCTCTAATTTACCGGTCCACGTAGCACAAAGGCAGGCAACTTCTGCAGAAAAAATACTCACGCAAAACGGCTTTGATGCCAGTATTTCAATTGAAACAAACGATTACAAGTCAACCGGAAGCGGGATTACCCTATGGTGCGGCACTGCCGGAAGTATTGCCCTCGGAAAACCGGGATTGAAAGCTGAAAAAATCGGGCAGGAGGCGGCAGAGGCGATACTTCCCGATTTACGCCCAGGCGCAGGTGTTGATGTGTACCTTGCCGACCAGTTAATTCCCTACATGGCACTGGCTGGGGGCGGCTCTTTTACCACACGCATGGTTACACCGCACACAATGACAAATATCTGGGTAACTGAACAGTTCCTTGACGTAAAGTTCAGTATTGAAAAAATGGAGAACGGGCTGTCCAGGGTATGGGTTTAATCTTCCACCAGGCTCAGGTACTGTGGCGGGATTTCATCTGCCAGGACAATATGTTCCGTGGCGTCAAGAATATCGATACCATCATTCTGCGCCTCTTCGGCATTAACGGCAATTAATACAGGGTCATCCGTATGTATTTTTGCAACCTGTATCGCTTTTTCCGCAGATGTGCTAAGGTGCACGTACCTCTGCCTTATCGGTCGGATTCCTTTCTCAAGTAAAATATCCACTTCCTCACGGCTTGCCCCGTAATAAACTTCTGGAAGGATATTCTCAGGATAATCAAGGTCAATATCTACAGAATGACCGTACCTTGCACGGATTTTCTTGCCGTGGAGTTGATAGCGTCCCTTCTCATCCGACTCTATCATCGAGAAAAGCCTCTCTTTATTCGCCCACCTGTACCGCGAAATCATGGCATCACACAGCACGTCCACATCCACCCACCCGTGCTGGTTCATGGCAAGACCGAGGTCATCAGGGAAATGCCGTAGCGCTCCGGATATGAACCTGCCCATGCGCTCGGTCTGTTCATCATTTAACATAAGACTGCCAGTTTCACCGCAGTGGCATACTTCTCCTCTGAAGTAAGAATGAGTCGGGCATTTTCTAATCATTTCTATTGCCTATACGAAGACGGATGTTATATAATTTACCAACTTATCCTGAAGATATAGCAGAGGTTACCTGCTAAACACCACAATCTTAATTTACCATATAAAATATTGATTAGATAAAGGGAGAATGTTTATGGATATTACACAAAAGGTTTTCGAATTCGCGGATGATATCGGTCCTGGAAAAATAGTTCATTTATACGAACCAAGGACACAGACAAAAGCTATTGTGGTTATAGATAATATCGCAGCAGGTCCTGCAATAGGCGGCGTGAGGATGGCGCCTGATGTTACAACAACCGAAGTCAGGAGGCTTGCGCGTGCAATGACGTTTAAGAACATTATGGCAGGTCTTCCGCATGGCGGAGGAAAAGCAGGTATTATCGCTGACCCGAAAACAGTAAATAAAGAACAGGTAATCAGGACGTTTGCGCGGGGAATTAAGAACCTTACAGATTATATTCCGGGTCCTGACATGGGAACCGATGAAACAAGTATGGCTTATATATACGATGAGACCGGGCGCGCAGTAGGGCTGCCGCGGGAACTTGGCGGGATACCGCTTGATGAAATCGGGGCGACTGCCTACGGGGTTGCGGTATGTGCAGACATTGCACATGAATTTATCAATCTTGACTTAAACGGCGCCCGTCTTACCATAGAAGGGTTCGGGAATGTCGGGAAGCCAGCCGCCCGTTTCCTTTCTGGAAGGGGAACGGTGCTTGTCGCTGCCAGCGACTCGAAAGGCACAATCTATAACTCGAAAGGTCTGGACGTTGAGGAACTTATACGCGTAAAAGACACTACCGGGTCAGTGACAAATTACAAGGACGGTGAGGCACTGGAAAGTACGGATTTACTCATGATAAGTACTGATATATTCATACCTGCTGCACGACCAGATGTGATTAATGAGAGTAACTCAGATGTCCTTGATGCCAAACTGGTCATTGAAGGCGCTAATATTCCTATTTCGGAAAATGCTGAAAAAATCCTGCATGACAGGGGAATCCTTGTGGTTCCTGATTTTGTGGCTAATGCAGGCGGTGTGATTACAGCTTCTGTGGAATACCACGGCGGAACTGAAACCCAGGCGTTTGAGAAGATTAAAAACACCATTTCCAGGAACACGAAAGAAATCCTGGAAAAAGTATATAGTGAAAACACATACCCAAGGGATACGGGAATCGGCATTGCAAGGCAAAGGGTACTGCGTGCCATGAAATACAGGGAATGGATGTGAAAATGCTTTCATCAATATTTGAACCTGGCTCAATTGCCGTTGTAGGTGCCTCCAACAACGAAACAAAATGGGGCGGCAGGATATTCAAAAACGTTTTAAGTGGTTTTAAAGGAAATGTTTATCCGGTAAATCCAAAAGAAAAAATCGTGCAGGGAGTTACAGCCTATTCTTCGGTTCTTGAAATACCGGGTGACGTTGAAATGGCAGTTATTGCAATACCATCAGGTCTTGTCCTGGATGCAGTTGATGAATGCGGCAGGAAAGGGGTAAAGGGTCTGGTTGTTGTAAGTGCGGGATTTAGCGAGACAGGGAAAGAAGGCGCTGCGCTTGAGAAAAAACTCGTAGCTGCTGTCAGGAAATACGGCATGCGCATGATAGGTCCGAATACGCTTGGTATCGTGAACGAAAACATAGGGTTGAATGCAACCGTCATCGGACGGCTCCCGAATACAGGTACAATCTCTTTTATCACCCAGAGCGGAACTCTTGGACTTGCGATAGCAGATTGGACAATCGATATGGGGATTGGGCTGTGCAAGGTAATCAGTACAGGGAACAAGGCAGATACTGATGATGTTGACCTGATAGAATACCTTGACAACGACCCTTCCACAGGCGTTATTGCCATGTATTCGGAAGGCATAAACCGTGGTAAGGAATTCATGGAAGCTGCACGCTGTATCAAAAAACCCATTATTGCAATAAAAACAGGCAGGTCAGCCAAAGGTGCTAAGGCTGTTTTCTCGCACACAGGTTCAATGGCAGGTTCTGACGAGATATACTCTGCTGCGTTCAGGCAGGCGGGAATCCTGAGAGTGGATACAATTGACGAAATATTTGATGCGGCTCTTGCGTTTTCATGCCAGCCTCTCCCGAATGGTAACCGTGCCGCCATACTTTCAAACGGCGGCGGTGCTTCCATTGTGGCTACTGATGAATGTGAAAAGCAGGGACTGGATATCGCAGAGCTTTCAGGAAAAACAAAGGAAAAAATAAAAAGTATCATTCCTGCGTTTGCTTCTGCTTCAAACCCGATTGATACGGCAGGGGCTTCGTCATATGATGTTTACAGCGGCGTGATAGACACACTTCTCAGTGATAAAAATGTGGATGCGGTTATCGCTATTTACGTGCATACGGTGATGTCAGACGCTGTTCCGCCGGCTGAGGCTGTAATGGATATGACACACAAAAGTGCAAAACCAATAATTTCGTGCTGGATGGGAGGGGCGGGTACTGAAAAAGGTACAGAGATACTCAAAAAAGGCTGCATGCCAAATTATTCCGTGCCTGAAAGAGCGGTAAAGGCGCTGGCTGCCCTGGTAAAACACCGCGAGTTCCTTGATACTGTCAAGATAAAAGGTACGAAAACCGGTGGACTGGAGGGGGGAAAATGACAGTACTTACCGAAAACGACACCAAAAAACTTCTCGCAGGATACGGAATACCTGTGACAAAAGGGAGCATTGCTGCAACTGCTGATGAAGCGCTTGCTATTGCTTTAAATATAGGGTTCCCTGTTGCCATGAAAATCTCATCGCCCGATATCCCGCATAAAAGCGATGTCGGGGGAGTTGTCCTTAATGTGGGAAAGGAAGACGTCAGGACAAAATATAATGAACTTGTATCGCGCATTACAAAAACAGTACCGCAGGCAAGAATTGAAGGCGTCCTTGTCCAGCAGATGGCACAGCCTGGGCATGAGGTTATTATCGGCTTGAAAAAAGATGCGCAGTTCGGGCATGCCCTTATGTTTGGTCTTGGCGGGATATTCGTAGAGGTTTATAAGGATGTTTCGTTCAGGATTGCGCCCATTGACAGGAATGAAGCTGTCGGGATGATTTCTGAAATAAAGGGTTATCCCATTCTTAAAGGAATAAGGGGGAAGAAAGCCGCTGACATTAACGCTATTGCAGATGTGCTTGTGTCGGTTTCGGAAATGGCAGGAAAGGAAAATATTATAGAGCTTGATATTAACCCGCTGGTTGCATTTGAGAATGGGGTTATTGCTGTGGATGCCAGGGCTATGGTGGAATAATCACCACATACTCATTATTACCATAATACTTTATAAAAATTAAACCATAATATTTATTTACCATATTGAGTATTTTCTATTAATAGCGGGAAACAGGGAGTCTGACCGTTCTTGACCTGCTAATATTATGTGGAGTAATTTGACTCCGGAGATTCAATATGTTTAAAAAAATAATAGCAGTAGTATTATTGTTATGCCTGGTTTCGGCAGCATCTGCCGGAACTGGAAACGATAAGGTAAAAGCCATTGTTGTTTTCAAGGATAAACCGACAGCTGATGATATCGGTTACCTGAAAAACCAGGGTGGTGCAGTAAAATACAATTATAATATAATTTCCGGCGTTGCACTTGAGATGCCGGAACAGGCTTATGATAAGATTAATGAAATGTGCCAGAACGGGAAAGGCAGCCAGCCTGCCATATGCGAAAAAATAGCTTCTGTGGAACTTGACCAGCAGGTTCAGGCTTTTGTAAAAAACAATAATAAAGGTAAAGGCAGTGGAAAACCTGCCCCCTCACAGCCGGCACAGGTTCTTCCCTGGGGTATCGACAGGGTTGATGCCGAACTTTCGTGGGGTAACAGCACAGGAAATGGTGTAAAAGTCGCTGTTGTCGATACAGGGATTGACTTCAAGCATCCTGACCTTGCGGCAAACGTGAAAGGCGGCGTGAGTTTTGTTTCACGTTCAAAAGGTTACATGGATGATAACGGTCACGGAACCCATGTGGCTGGCACAATCGCAGCAGCAAACAACGATATTGGCGTCGTTGGTGTTGCTCCTGATGCATGGCTTTACGGTGTAAAGGTTCTTGACAGGACAGGGTCGGGATGGCTGAGTGATGTCATTGCAGGTATAGACTGGTCAGCAGCCAACGGAATGCAGGTGATTACCATGAGCCTTGGTTCAAGTGGAAGCAGCAGTTCATTACAGATGGCTGTTGACAATGCGTATAATCAGGGAATTGTAGTTGTAGCGGCTGCTGGCAACGATTATTACGGGGCGATAAGCTATCCGGCAAAATATGATTCTGTAATAGCAGTAACTGCTACAGACAGCGGAAATAACATCGCTTATTTCAGCAATATCGGACCAGAGGCAGAACTGGCAGCACCGGGTGTGGGTATATATTCCACATACAAAGGCGGGACATACGCAACCCTTGACGGTACAAGTATGGCAACACCGCATGTTACAGGAACAGTGGCGCTCCTTCTGGCAACACAGCCAGGAATGTATGATTCAAACAGCAACGGTAAATGGGACCCTCCTGAAGTCAGGACACGGCTGCATGATTCTGCAACAGACCTCGGTGCAGTGGGGAGGGACGACTATTTCGGTTACGGTCTCGTAAATGCCCTCAGTGCTTTAAGCTGAGGGGATTTCTTCCCTTTTTCCTATTTTTTTACTCAAACAACAGGTTATCCCGTCAATCCTGTAGCTCCTGTCTGAAATTTCTATCTTCTTGAAACACAATTTGTTGGACATTAGTATTTTAAAAGCACTTGAGTATCCGTATTAGGATAAAATATATCCTTAAACGGAAAAACATAAATACTCACCTCATGAAATGCAATCTTTGAGGCAAGGAATCGCTGATGAATAATGATAAACCGGAATATGGAAATGATGCTGGTATTTTGCGGGGATGCCACACAGGATGCATTAGCATATCAGACCTTAAAAAACT
>PGYG01000057.1:0-1466 GCA_002839545.1 Candidatus Methanoperedentaceae archaeon HGW-Methanoperedenaceae-1 | reverse complement strand
CTAACCTGAAATACGGGCTTGTATGCACAGGCTGTTCTTCAATTTATCTTGAAGACAGGTTAAAATGCGATTCGGATACTGCACTCCTGAGGACAAATTACACAAAGAAACAGCTTGAGCTGAAGGATGTTCCTGGTATGGGACGGTTCCATGACTGGCTGCCTGTAAACGACATAATAAAAACCGATTCCGGTCCTGTATCTTATAAGAGTTCTGAACTTTCGGCTGAACTCGGGCTGGAAAAATTATACATTTCTTTTAACGGGTACTGGCCTGAAAAGAATGCTTTCATAAAAACATGCAGTTTCAAGGAACTCGAAGCATTCCCGACCATCAGGAAGCTTATGGGCTCACGCAGCTCACTGGTTCTTGCATCCGCTGGAAACACGGCACGGGCTTTTGCCCATGTGGCTGCACAAAAAGGAGTGAAGGTTTATATCGTTGTTCCTTCAAGCGGGATGGCACGAATGTGGATTCCTGAAGAGCCAAACGAAAACATCCATCTCATAAAGATGGGGGATAACTGCGATTATACGGATTCGATTCATCTTGCTGACCGCATTGCTTCACTGCCAGGTATGCAGGCAGAAGGCGGGGCACGCAATGTTGCGCGCAGGGACGGGATGGGAACTGTATTGCTTGATTCAGCAGTTACCATGAAACGACTGCCAGACCACTACTTCCAGGCAATCGGAAGCGGTACCGGTGGTATTGCAGCATGGGAAGCGTCACTCAGGCTTCTCGGCGACGGGAGGTTTGGCAGGAAACTCCCGCAGCTCCATCTTGCCCAGAACCTGCCTTTTGCACCGATGCTCAATGCATGGGAATCAGGAAGAAGGGAAATAATCAAGGATATTGATATGCCGCATCCAAAAGAATTAATCCACGAGATGTATGCCGATATTCTCTCAAACCGTGAACCGCCTTATTCGGTAGGCGGCGGTGTTTATGATGCGATGTGTGCAACCGGCGGAAGCATGTACGGGGTCACGAACAATGAGGCAAAATCAGCACTTGGATTGTTCGAACGGCTTGAAGGAATAGATATTTTCCCGCCTGCTGCCGTTGCAGTTGCAGCACTTGTTAAAGCAGTTGAGAGCGGGGCAGTAAATAAAGATGATTTTATTTCACTTAACATAACAGGCGGCGGATTTAAACGCCTGGAAAAGGATTATACACTTTATAATATTGAACCTGCCGCCTATGCTGAAAATGCAAAGGTTCCACTTGATGAAATAATATAAGGTAATCCTTATGGAAACGCCGGAACGCAGGGTTATTGGAATCCTGAAAAAGAATAAAATCGATTTTGCAGCTACCCTGCCGTGTGACAGGATTAAGGCGCTTCTTCCTCTTATTGACAGGAATTTCCACACACTCCCGCTAACACGGGAAGAAAACGGTGTAGGGTTATGTGCAGGCGTTTATCTCGGCGGGAGGCGGCCTGTTATGGTTATCCAGAGCAC
>PGYG01000056.1 GCA_002839545.1 Candidatus Methanoperedentaceae archaeon HGW-Methanoperedenaceae-1 | reverse complement strand
CCGATACCTGAACATCCGCTCCATATTTCCTGTTTGGACTGGGATTTCACGTTAAAGCCTTTTGGATATTTGTCACCGTTCACGCTCAGGTTCTGGAACTCAAGCCATTCCCCATCTTTGCCCCTGTATGGCAGCGGTGCTTCAAAATCAATAGTCCCGACATCAGCACTCCCTGCAAGTCCTGTCAAACCTTCCTGTGCCATGAACCAGGGCGTGACCCAAGCCATCCGCCATTCAAGGTCAAGGATATCGTTAAAAATGTGCTTGTAGCATTCCTGCATGTCTTTTGAATGAGCCACAATCTGCTCAGGAGCTCCTATGAAAACAAGCTCAATCCTGTGGAACTCATCAACGCGTTCCATTCCGTGGATGCCGCCGCTCTCGTACCTGTGCGACGTGCCTGAGCGGTCAAAAACCTTTATCGGGAACGAGTCATCAGCAACGGTCTTTCCCTGCAAAAACGGCCAGAACGGCGGGCACTGGGCGTAGCACATTCCTCCGATTGGCTTATCGATTTTCTCTGCAATCATGTCAACCGGCACTTCAAGCGTGACCTTGTAGTGGTCGATTACCTCTTCCCAGTATTCGGGGTCGCGTGTTTTTGGCGGGCAGACATAGTAAATCTCAGGATACACGCCTTTAGCATGTCCCGAATGTTTCCACACGTCCCACGTCACAAGTTTCGGGAAAATCATCTCGGCATAGCCAAGGGGTTTTATAATTTCATCAATTACAATCTGCTCGAATGTCCTGAAAAGATGCGTCATTTGTGCGCCGTGTATCCACTGCCCCCTGCTCTGGGCGCGTTTTATCCAGCCGAGTTTTTCAGCTTCAGCCGTTGGGTCGCCTGTGAACAGGTATTTCTTTTTCGGGCTTTCCCACAACAGGTTCCAGTGCTCAGCCTTCCCGCCGAAATCCTGCGCCCGTATCTTGTCCTCGATAAGCGATATTATCCTGTCAGGAACCTTGTTCTCAAGCTCAGCCTCGCCAACGTCAAGGGAGAGGTTAATACTTTTACCATCAAAATCAATTGAACTTACATGGGGGATTTTCTTTGAGTGCAGGTCTTTTTCTGACGGGAGGCGGACGATGTACTCTTCCACATCAATACCCCTCACACCTATCCTGTGTTTCGTTCCAAGTACTGCTGCAAGCTGTTTTCTGATGCGGATAAAGGCTTCGTGCGCGCGCAGGTACCTGTCTGATTCAATGTCAAAAAATATTCCGCTGTCTGTAATGTCCCATGCTATGATTTTTGCACCGCGCCCTTCAGGAACGCCTTTTTGCAATACTGTTTTTTTTGCTTCCTCGACAAAATTGCTTACATCTTCGCGCGCTGCGGATGCATCTGCACTCGTCTTGAAACTGCCTTTTAAGTGAAAGTAAGGTTCCATTATTTCATTCCCTTGTATTTTGATTAAGAAATATAACAGTGATTTGAACTGTGATAATATGTTCTTATTGCCTTTACGGGTGCTAACTTATTAATTATTTCTCATTTAAGTTTTCATAAGGGACTTTGAGGACGCTTCCAGGGGAATGTTAATCAATGTCTTCCTTCAACTGGCAAGCCTGCGTAAAAAAGCTGTTTGTAGAGTAATGAAGCATCAGGCTGGATGCTATCATGCCAGCAGCAAATATCGAAATGAATATTGCTATCTGGATGGAAGCGGCTTCTACCGGGTCGCCTCCGCTCAGTATCATTCCTGTCATAACGCCTGGAATCCACACCATCCCAAGGTTTTTCATGTTGTCAATTGATGGTATCAGGGCTGAAAGTATCCCCTGTTTAAACGATGGCGCAACAGCACGTTTCGGTGATGCGCCAAGAGCAAGGCAGGCTTCAATCTCAGCGCGCCTGTTCTTAATTTCACCCCTGTACCTGTCGATTGCAAGTGAGCTGATATTCATGGCATTGCCTATAAAAATGCTTCCTGTTGGTACAAGGTACCTTGCTTCAAACGGGAAAATGCCTGACAGGAAAAAAGGAATGAGCAGCAGGAAAGACGCTGAAGCTATAGAAAACGTGGCAATAACACGTCCGTTTTCAAGTTTCCCTGAGCGGGAATAAGTTGTATGCCCTGCAATTGTTACCATCACCAGAAGTACTACGAAACTCCAGTACAGCGGGAGCCTGAACAGGACAAGGATTACTGAGGCAAGGATGAGTACCTGGACTACGGCTCTTGTGCCTGCAAGCGATATTTCCCTGCCTATGCCGAATCTTCGCGCATAAGCAGATGAAAGTATTATTAGTGCAAATGTCAGGGCAATTGCAAGAATCTCAATCCTCTGCATGTTCCTCCAGTTTTCCGTCTTTAAGTATCAGCCGTCTCCCCCCGATTCTCCCAGCCTGTTCCTTTTCATGTGTTACCCAGACCATTGTCAGGTCATGGTCACGCTGTAAACCAAGTAACATCGTCTCGATTTTTTGCGCTGATATGCTGTCAAGTGACGATGTCGGCTCATCAAGAAGCAGCAGCTCTGGCTGTGTTGAAAGAGCTCTTGCTATGCAAACCCTTTGCTTTTCACCGACTGATAACCGCCCGGTATCTGCATCAAGCAGCTTTTCAGGAACTCCTGCATCTTTTGCAAGTGCATTGATGTCCATTGATTCTCCCCATAGCTCCATGCCAAAAGCGATGTTTTCCCTGACACTTCCCTGGAACATTACAGGTAACTGGAACACCATGCCAGCCTTTTTCCTGAGTTCCTGCGGCGGCATGGAACATATGTCAATGCTGTTTAACAGAATCGTTCCAGAGTCAGGGTCTGAGAGCCGGTTTATGAGCCGAAGCAACGTTGTCTTGCCCGAACCTGAAGCGCCCATTATGGTTACAAGTTCCCCGCGTCCTATTTTGAGGTTCAGGTCTGAAAATAACAGCGTCCTGATTTTTGTCTCGTTGACCCTGTGGAAGACGGATTTGGATACGTTTCTTAATTCAAGATGGAAAGACATTTAATATTTAATATTCTGCTATGTATAAAAAATATATCAAACCTCAAATCATCATCAGTGAAATTGCTGGATACATGGGATGCCTGATATATGGGCATAGGCGAAGACGGAAAAATAATCAATTTTTCCGTATTAAAATCTCCCAGTCAGATTCATTAATCTGCTTCACCCTCAGGACATTATGCCCGTCAGCCTCCATGCCTCTTGGTACCTCTGTCACAGCAGTCGGATAATCCACAATCACCTTCAAGATTTTTCCCTTCCCAAGCTTATGCAATGCCTGTTTCGCATATATGAAATTATACGGGCACTCATTTCCTTTGAGATTTACCTCCGTATCTATTGTATATTCTGGAATGAAAGTGCCGTTAATATATGCCCGCGTCCTCTCCTCCTTCGGGTTTTCGAACACTTCGTTCGCAGTCCCGTGCTCCACAAGCTCTCCAAGGTAAAGATGCACCACATAATCTGCCAGCCTCATTGCCTGGTGGATATTGTGGGTAACTATCACGATGGTATAATCTTCCTTGAGTTTCAGGAGCTGCTGCTCGATATGCTGGGACGAAACAGGGTCAAGTGCTGATGTCGGCTCATCGCACAGGATTATCTCAGGCTCAACAGCAAGCCCGCGCGCAAGGCAGAGCCTCTGCTGCTGTCCAATGGACAGGTTTGATGCAGGGGAATTCAACCTGTCTTTGACTTCTTCCCACAGACCTACGAGTTTCAGGTATTTCTCGACAATGTTGTCAAGGTCAGGTTTTTTCCTTAATCCGTGAATCCTCGGACCGTATGCGATATTCTCATATATCGACATTGGAAGCGGGGTGGGTTTCTGAGCTAGCAGCCCCATTTTCTTCCTGATGTTTATTATGTCGGTTTTCTTATCAAAGACATTTTCCCCGTCAATCAGGATTTTCCCTGAATATGTAATTTCATCTGTCAGGTCAATAAGCCTGTTCATGCACTTTAGCAATGTGGATTTACCGCACCCTGAAGGACCGATAATAGCTGTAATCTGTTTTTTTGGTATCTGGACTGATATGTTCTTTAACGCATGGTTTCCGCTGTAATATGCGTTCACATTATCGATTTGGATATGGGTTTCTGACATTTCTTGTACCTATTTTATGATATATTTCGTATATTTTCTTGAAAGCAGTCTTGTGGTTATGCTGATAGCCAAAATTATTACAAGCAGTATGACCGCAGACGCGTATGCTTTCTGCTGTACCGCAGGAAAAGGTGTTCCGAGCTGGAAAAATATCGCAAGAGGAAGGGATGCTGTGGCATCGAACAGGGATGTGGGAATCCTGTCAGTATAACCTGCCGTGAATAGTATAGATGCTGCATCACCGATACCCCGCCCGAATGCTATCAGCACCCCTGTCATAAGACCTGGAAGAGCCTGTTTTGAAACAACCCTCAATGTAGTTTCAAGCCTTGTTGCTCCAAGTGAATATGATACTTCTTTAAGCTCAAGGGGAACGGTTTTTATGACCTCTTCCATCGCCCGTGTCATTATCGGGAGTTCAAGCAAAGCAAGTACGATTATTCCTGCAATCAGCGAGGCTCTCATCTGGAAATACATCAGTACCGTGAACCCGAAAGCGCCATATACAATAGAGGGAGTGCCCCAGAGAATATCAAGGCACAGGCGCGTAAGGTTTGAAAGCCGCGTGCCTCCTGAATATTCTTTCTGGAGATAAAAAGCAATTCCTATACTCAGGAAAAATGCAAGTATTGTGCCGCCGAGTGCAAGATACAGCGAGCCTATGATAGCATTCAGGATTCCACCCCCCTTCCCGAAGTAATAACCGCCTTCTGCTGTCTTTGTGAGCATATCGATACTAAGGACAGGCAGACCTTTCCAGAGTATTATCCCGATTACTGCAAGTAGGCTTCCCACCACTATTAAAAGCGAGAATATCATTAATACTTTAAAAACCGCCTCTTCAATTCTTCGAAACTCCATTTAAATGACACCCCGCTCAATTTTTATAAGTACCATCCTTGCAATAATATTGAAAACCAGGACGACAGTAAGAAGCATAAGGGCTGCAAGCAGTATCGCTGAATCGTATAAGGGGATAGACATCATCTCGCCAAAAGTGTTTGCAATGAGGGCTGGCAATGGATAAGCAGGGTCAAAAACTGATGAGGGCACTTTTGGCACATTTCCCACGACCATTAACACAGCCATGGTCTCACCGAATGCCCTTGAAAAACCAAGAACAATTGCCGCGAATATTCCGGGTCTGGCTTTCCTCAATACTACGTGTTTTATTGTCTGCCATTTTGTAGCACCAAGTGACAGGGAAACTTCCCTCAGGTCATGGGAAACACTCCTTAAGACCTCGCCAGTAACTGAAATAATTATCGGGAAAACCATGATTGAAAGAACAATCCCTCCTGCAAGGATACCATATCCACCTATGGTTTCTGCGCCAAGAGCAGGAGCCAGGGTATTCTTGATGAAAGGCACTACTGCGAGCACACCCCAGAGACCATAAACTACTGACGGGATGCCTGCAAGCAGGTCAATCAGCGGTTTTACAGCTTCACGAAGATGAACTCCTGCATATTCTGAAAGGTATATGGAGCTTAAGAGGCTGATGGGGACTGCGATTATAGTTGCAAGAACCGTTACCCATAATGTTCCCATGATAAATGGAAGGAAGCCGAATTTTCCTGCGTTGGGACTCCATTCTTCTGAGAACAAAAGTTCTGTGATTGGAACGGTTGATAAAATTGGACTGGCTCTAATGTAGAGTCCAATGAGAATTAAAAAAAACAGCAAGCAGGCAAACACTGTTGCCGCAAGCATCAGCCTGCTTGAAATTTTGTCTTTGAGTATTCTGAGGTTCATGGTAATTTCTGTTACTCGATTTTCTTTAATCCCTCGTTTATCTTATCCTGCGGGAGAACTATGTACCCTGATTCAGGAATGTATTTCTGTCCATCGGTAAGGGTCCATTTGATGAAATCCTGCACAATACCTGTTGGCTTGCCTTTTGTGACGTGGAACAGGTCTCTTGCCGGAGGCGACGGATATTTGCCAGTTCCGACGGCTTCGATCATATTATCAAATGTATCGTAAAAATTCTCATCAGGGTCTATCTTGCCGTTTCCATTCTGGTCAAGTGGTATGACTTCTATGCCATCAATCTTCTTTCTGGTGTTCTGGTCATAGACAAAGACAATATTATTGAATCCGATTCCCAATTTGTCCTGTTTGACTGCCTCTAAAAGTCCCGGGTCACCGTTCACGCCCACGCCTTTTAGGGCTTCCTGTTTGTATTTTTGATTCATGTATTTTGCCCAGGTCTCGGCTGCACCCGCAGAATCGGAGCGTGTATACACGTTAATCTTTTCCGTTGCACCTGTTCCTGCTGCCTGACCCCAGGTTTTTATGGTCTCGTTGACGAATATCTTCTCAAAGACATCTCTTTTCAATCCATTTGCCTTGAGTTGTGCAAACACAGGGTTTTTTGTGTTAGCAGTCGGCACAACAGCGTCTTTTGTTATTGCTATCCAGTATGCGCCTTTTTCCTCTTCAGCCTGTGTAATTTCTCTTGAGAGCATGCCAATATCCACGAGTCCTCCAAGGGTATCAGCCATCCCTTTTCCTGCGCCGCCAGCGCTTATGTCAAATTTCACTTTCGGATGCAGTTTCGTATATTCCTCGCTCCATTTGAGCATCATTGGATACAGGGCAAAAGCGCCTGAGACGCGTATTGTTCCTTCTGGTTCTATAACCTTATTCTCTTGCCGTGGCGCATCTGGCTGTTCACCGGAAGAGTCGGTTTTCGGTTCATTTACACAGCCTGAAAAAGCTGTGATTATGGATAGCAATATTAATAATATTAAAATTGATTTTATTTTCATGAATTCAACCTCTGAAAAATTAAAGTACTTTTTTGCGTTTGCAAAAAATCGAAAAACAGTAGATAATTTTGCGTTTGTAAACTATTCTTAATTATACCGTTATTTGCCGTATTGACGGCAAAATCGATCCCTTCTTATATTCATTCTAAATTTTCCTGCTTAAGATAAGCATGGGTAAATGAGTTTGGAATTATATATATGCAGAGAAACAGGCGGTTATTGTGAGGATTGTTACAAAAACCGAATAATTGCGGCAAAAATTGCCAGCACATAGTTATACAAATTGCCGTATGTTTGTGTTATCTTTCAATAAGAATCAGTTCAAATTGTATGTTCATACAGTTCTGGCAGAACTCTACTACTTCCTTGGAATTGCGTGACATCTCATTATACAGGGATTTGGATATATAGAACCGGATTTCCGTTCTATCTGTTTTATTATAGCGCCTTGATTCCGTGATTCCTTTCTCAAGAACATCAGTCAGCGCTTTAAAATTTATTCGTTTCAAGACACGAATGTGACATACCCCTTCATCGTTAATCCATATCCTGATAGCATTACTGTCTTTATAATATACACCGCCAATTATAGCATTTCCAGGACTGCTATCGTTTCCTTCGATTCGGTTGCCCATTAAAACCTCGTTGTTCAATACACCGAAAGAATATAAGCCTATATGGATTGTGGACAAATTTGCTTTAACTTAAAACAACAGGGAAAAATAATGACACTGAACCATTCCCCAGGAAACTGGCATCCAAGCACCCCATTCGATAAGCTTATTTACAGCTATGTGAAAGTAATGTCCCTCTTATGAAAGACCTTTTATCATGGGACCAGACCCTTTTCAAGGACAGTGAACTATTCGAGCTTGACCATATCCCCGAACATTTCCTGCACAGGGATGCACAGATGCAGTCACTCATGTTCAGCATCCGTCCAGCCCTGGGTGGCGGGCGACCCCTGAACTGCCTCTGCAACGGACCGCCGGGCACCGGCAAGACCACAGCAGTTGTCAAGATAATCGAGGAAATCGAGAACCATACATCTAAAGTCATACCTGTTCTTGTAAACTGCCAGGTTGACTCCACGCGGTATGCCGTCTTCTCCAGGATATTCAAGAAACTCATGGGATATGCACCCCCGACATCAGGCGTATCTTTCAAGAAGATTTTCGGGGAAGTTGCAAAACACATAGCTGAAAAAGAAAAAGTCCTTGTCGTGGTGCTTGACGATATGAACTATCTTTTCTACGAGAACGAGGTCAACGACGTACTCTACTCGCTCCTGCGGGCGCATGAGATACATCCAGGCGCGCGCGTTGGTGTCATCGCGGTGCTGAGTGATACAGGCGTGCCGCATATCCTGGACAGGAAAGTCGAATCAGTGTTCCTGCCCGAAGAAATCTCTTTCCCGTCCTATACACTGGACGAGACGCGGGATATCCTGTTAAACCGTGCAAAGCTCGGGTTTTATCCTGATGTGGCTGACAGTGATGTAATTGATAAAATCGCAGAATACACGCACTCGCTTGGCGACCTGCGTGTGGGTATTGACCTGCTGAAACGCGCCGGGCTGAATGCAGAGCGGCACGCCAACAGGAAAATATCAGTCGAGGACGTGGAATCAGCTTATGAAAAATCAAGGCTTGTGCATTTATCATACGTGATTCGCTCGCTGAAAAAGGATGAGAAGCTTCTTCTCGGTCTTATTGCGGACATGCCGGAAGTTACATCTGGCGACCTTTATGAGAAATTCCACTCCCTTACAAAGCTCGGATATACGCGGTTCTACGAGATGCTGAACAAACTTGGCGGGGTTTCACTTGTAGATGCTGATTTTACAGGCAAGGGTTCACGGGGCAGGAGCAGGGTCGTAAACCTGCGGTATAAAGCGGATGAAATTAAGAAAAGACTTTGATTGTGGAGTATGCGCCGATCGGGATTCGAACCCGAGTTTAAGCGTTGGCAACGCCTAGTGATAACCGCTACACTATCGGCGCATTCCGATATGTATGCCCAGATTGGGCATTGTCTTAATACTTTAATCGGTATTAATAGTTTTTCTAATAAATTCTTACTCCTGTGTGGTAGAATCAATCTTTATTATATCTCCCAGCCCTTTATCCCAACATGAGCTCTTTCATAATCATCGGTCATAAAGCTGCCACAGAACCTTTTTCCCTGAACGACCTCCCGGGGTCGGCAGGACGTATGGACATACTTTGCAGGTGTGTCAATGCAGCGCTTTTCCTGTCACATGACCTGCGCCGGGATGTCCGTGTGTATCTTATCCTGAAAGGCGACCCTGCTCCTCCAAAGATAATCAGGTTTGACGGCGCAGATGTCAGGTACCTGAGCCCTGATGAGAGAAGCGCAGCCTCCCTGATAAGAAAAGCACTTGAAAAAAACGTACAGGATTTCTGGACCGAATCCATGCAAGGTGTCAGCATAAAGAAAGGC
>PGYG01000125.1 GCA_002839545.1 Candidatus Methanoperedentaceae archaeon HGW-Methanoperedenaceae-1 | reverse complement strand
CTGGACATTCACAGCCATCTGCTGGACAACCTGCGTCTTACCTGAACCGAATTCCCCATAGAATTCTGTAATGGACTGTGTCTCAACACCCCCGCCCATAAGTTCATTAAAAGACCCAACACCAAAGCTGAGTTTACCCACAAGTTTCCGCCGCTCAAGTACCAGGTCGCCGGTCTCAAATCCACCGACATCAGCAGCCTCACGCGCCGCATTAATGATTTTCGAGGCAGTTGACTCCCCGATTTCCGCAAAACCTGCAAGTTCAGACGGTGATGCCACGGCAATTGCTTCAACCGAGTTAAATCCTGCTTCTTTCAGTTTCTCTGCTGTTGCCGGTCCTACACCAGGCAAATCCTCAATTTCTATCCTTTCTGTCATTTTATTCCTCCAGTGCACTTGTTGTTATAAGTTTGGTGCACAGTTCTTGTGATGGTTACGGAAACACCAGGCATCAAGCATCGTGATTCCATACTTTGGTTATATCATATCAGGCATTATTAAGTTTTAAACCTTATTAAAGCGGGGTGAAAGTAATCAGTTGAATCGGGAAATCATTTCCTCAATATCCTGATACCGGTTCTCGAACCCGCACTCAATTCGACTTCCTCGTTCATGCCGGATTTTGCAAAAGCATCGACAATACTAATCTCACTTCCAATATCTATTTCATTGACAATATCTGCATGCTCGCCCCACAGCGCAACCTTGATTCGTCCGGTATCATCGGAAATGTATATGTTTGCTACCTGGTTTTTAGTCCCGTCCTGGCGCTCAAAAACCCGGATTTCATCAAGTCCCGAAACAAAACCCTTCACGCTGTAAGCAGAGTTAATCCCGATATCGCCAATCTGTGTAATTGTCTCGGAATACTCAACCTTTCTTTCGCTTTTCGTAATACTGCCGCCTGAACCGGTCTGGAGTTCGGTCTGGTTTGTAAACGTATTTTCACGGGAGTATGCGTTTAATATTTCCACACTGTCACCTGCCGCGAATCCAGGGTTATCAGCAATTAAATCCCACAGAGTAACCCGTATTTTGCCTGTCTCGTCACCCACCGTCACATTCCTCACCCGTCCCGTGTTCCCGTCCTTTCGCTGGAATGTCTTGATACTTCCCATATCAATTGCCTTCCCGACAAGATTTAAACCGTACATGTCAGGTTTTATATCGCTTATTTTCAGGGGTTTCAGGTCAACCGACACTTCATTATCTATATGCTCGATATT
>PGYG01000055.1:18037-19231 GCA_002839545.1 Candidatus Methanoperedentaceae archaeon HGW-Methanoperedenaceae-1 | reverse complement strand
CCATTATAAAACTAATCCCCGAACCATGGCAACAGTGATGGAATTATACCAGCTTTTACCGAAAACCAACTGCAAGAAATGCGGCGAATCCACATGCATAGCGTTTGCGGTTGAGTTACTTTCAAGGAAAAAGAAAATCCAGGAATGTACGCCCATCCTTGAAGACAAATTCAAACAGCAGAGGGAAAAGCTCGAATCACTTATCTTACCATCGGAAGGTGCTGAGGAAACAGGTATGATAGTTCACACTGAATTATGTACTGGATGCGGGAACTGCGTTGTTGCATGTCCTGTTGACGTGGCAAACGACCCCACAGGCGCTGCAATCGGGTGTGCGCCTACAAACGACAAGGTGATTTTCAAAGTCGTTGACGGCAAAGTAATAGCCTCGAATATCAAGGAATGCCGCCGCTTCGGGAAACACAAGGTTCTCTGTTATGCATGTATCGACCCATGCCCGACAGGCGCAATTGAATTCGTGTAGGTAGTTATGATGGTTACATGCACCGGATGCGCGCTGTTATGCGATGATATTGATGTTGTTGTGGAAAACGGCAGGATTAAGGAAACGAAAAACACCTGCCTGCGCGGCGCTGGGAGGATTAAGGGATGCGTGAACAGGCTCATGCCTTCTATCGGGAAAGAAGAAGCTGATGTTGAAAGCTGTATTAAGAAAGCAGCCGAAATACTCAAAAATGCAAGCTCACCGATGCTTTTCGGGTTTGATAACTCAACCTGCGAGGCACAGGTGAAAGCTATCGGTCTTGCCAAAAAACTGGATGCGCTCATAGACGACACGTCCTCGTTCTGCCAGGGGATGCTGGTTGAAAAAGTCCTGAGGCAGGAATTTAAAACATGCTCACTTGAAGAGATCAGGAACAGGGCTGATGTTATCGTTTACTGGGGTTCTGATGCACAGGATTCACAGCCTCGCCATCTCTCACGCTTTACTTATTTCCCGCGCGGGCAAGAGCGGCAGCGCGGTTACGAGGAGGACAGGACTGCTGTTGCAATCGATGTGCGCGAGTCCAATACCGCAAAGATTTGCAAGGCGCATTTTTACAGGATTCCGCTAAAAGGCGACCGCGAGTTCATGCTTGCGCTTATGGAGGCGCTGTCGGGAAAGGTGCCGAAATACGGGGATACACAGAAGATGCTTGAGCTTGCAAGCATACTGAAAAACGCAAAATTCGG
>PGYG01000055.1:0-17943 GCA_002839545.1 Candidatus Methanoperedentaceae archaeon HGW-Methanoperedenaceae-1 | reverse complement strand
GACACCAGGTATTCAATCGCAGAAGCCCTGCGGGATAAAAGCATTGACGCCCTGCTGGTTGCAGGTTCTGACCCGCTTTCAAGCCTTCCGGGTTCTCTTGCAAAAGCTCTTGCAGGTATTCCGGTGATATGCATTGACCCGTGTGTTACCCTTACGTCAAAAATCGCAGCCGTGAATATCCCGTCAGCCGTCTCAGGAGTTGAGTGCGGCGGGACTGCTGTGAGGATGGACGGGAAAAAGGTGGAACTTCCGGCGTGTCTGGAAAGCGGTTACATAAGTGATGAGGAAATACTCAGCAGGATAATGGAGGCGGTCTGATGGGAATAGATGTAGGCAAGTTCCTGAAAAACCCTGAGTACGATATAAGAATCACTACGTACCGGGATGTTTTCCAGATGGCTGCGCTTGAGCATGACCGGTGGGGCGATGAATACATGAAACATTCTGCTGCTGTTTTTATGAGTAAGCTGGATATGAAAAAAATGGGTTTTAAGAAAGGTGAGCGGGTAAAACTTTCAAATGCGCAGGGCAGTATTGTTGTCGATGTCAGGGAGACGAAACGGGATGAGCCTGGCGGGATTGCTTTCATGGTGAACAGTCTTTGGTCGAATGCGCTGGTTTCAGGGGATACTGGCGGTAAGGGGATACCTGAGTTTAAGGACATCAGGGCTAAGGTTTCGCTGAGCAAGGATGAGGTTACAACGGTTGAGAAATTGGTTAGTGTAAAATAGCGTTTTACTCCCCTATCAACTCATACAACAACTGCATCGCTTCTTTTTCCTGCGCACCACCGCATTTCCTGACAAGCTTATCGTAATACCCGATACGCTCAAGGTACTTTTTCTCCCTGAAAATAACATACCTTGTGGCATCAACCGAGGCTTCGATTACAGCATTAAAGCCGCGATTTATCGGTTTCACTGTCCGGCTGTTGACAGCACCGCTAACAGGCGATAGCTCAACTACGGAAATATCCTCCCCTTTCCTGACTTTACACTCAAACCGAATCCATGCCAACGCGCCTTTCAGGACTGGAAATCCCTCAACGAATTCAATTCCCTCATGTCCAATATCAGAAAGAGCTGACCTGACAAACAATACAGGGTCATCCACGATATTTGCCGTTGCTAAAGGTTTCTCAAGAATGTTGTCAAGAGTCTTTGAGTTAAAAAGCCGAAGGTATAGCCGCCCGTCTTTTTGGTGCAGACCCATTGGCGCAGCATTGGGTACGCCGTCTTTTGACATGGTTGTAACAATAACTTCCGAGATTCCATCATGAATCCCAAACTCTCGAATATCAACAGAACTCAAAACCTCATCCCCTCAAAAAGTGATACAAACAGCCCTGCAATTATAATATCAGCAGTGGAGCCTGGATTCACGCCTTCATCAAGCAGTTCCCTGTCAAAAGCATGTATGTCATTCCTCATTACTTCCATATCACCGCCGCCTTTTTGCAGGATTATCGCTGCCCGTCTGGAAACTTCTTCTGCTTTTTTACTGTCAAACTTTGTCTGGATAAACGTGTCCTTGTTGCGCGCCAGCATTTCCATGAACGTAAGCACAATTGCATCGTTGATACTGTGCGCCTTTATTTTTTCCTTGATAAGGCGCGCGCACTCAAACGTTTTCGGGAAACTTTTTACCCATTCTTCTGCAATAATATCATACCCCGCTGACATTTCCATCATGTCAAAAAGAGTCAGTCCCTGCTCTTTTATTTTATCAACCGAGGCACTGTCGGAAAGGTCAAGGTCATCCACTGGTTTTACCCTAACTTTTGCATCTGAAAACGCCAGGTATAATTCGGCTGCATCATCCACAGTCGTTTCCTTTACAACCCGTTCTAACTTCTCACGAAGGCACTCACCAGCTTCATCTTCACATGCTCCTCCTGCCATTACAAGCGGTATGAGAAGAATGAATGCGCCGAAATGCGTGTTCCCGCCACTCTGCCAGCGTGCGCTTTCAAGTACAGCCTGCCTTATGAATGAGCCGACACCAGAACCAGCGCATGCGGCTTTTTCAAGTATCGGGTACACGCCGACTGCGCTTGCAAGGAAATGCTCGAACCTCGTATCAGTGTAATTGTGGTCGCGGTCAATGTTGCCGGGCTTCGGGGTTGCTGACACCTCAAGCACCATGGCAAGCTGTGCGCATCTGGCAATGTGGGTCGGGTTCATTTTAGGTTATATTATTCCGGGATTAAATAAATTAATGCTGATTTCCATACTATCGAATTAACTTCTTTCCTTTCGTTTGATTTCCTCTGGAATCAGGTCATCAGATTTGGTTATTTTTCTCACGATGTCAGCCACGATTTCCCTTTCTTCAACCTGAAGGTCATAGTATTTCTGCATGTCTTCCGTTTCAACGATTTCTATTGCTTTGGTGATTGGTTTGATTTTGTCACCATACTTGTCACCATTTAATTTCAGGATTTCGTGTACTGCTGCTTTAACAACAGGCATTCCAGATTCTGCGGCTTCTTTTAGGAAATCTATTGTCAATGCATTGGCATCTTCATCTTTAAGTTTTGAACTGTACTCATGGGCTGTTTTTATTAATTTACTAGCATTTCCAAGATTGTTGACTTTTAATTCTTTTAAAGCAAGATTTAAATTTACAACGAAAAGATTTTCCAGCGCATATTCATTCTTTGGGTTAATTCCAAGAACCTGATTGAATGTTTCGAGTGCTTCTTCATGTCTACCCAGATTTCCTAACGCAAAACCTTTGTTTGACAGCGCATATTCATTCTTTGGGTTGATTTCAAGAACCGAATTGAAAACGGAAAGTGCCTCATCGTGTTTACCCAGATATAATTGGGTTGATTTCAAGAACCGAATTGAAAACGGAAAGTGCCTCATCGTGTTTACCCAGATATAACAAAGCAGTGCCTTTCCTTGACAGCGCATATTCATGTTTCGGGTTGATTTCAAGAACCGAATTGAAAACGGAAAGTGCCTCATCGTTTTTACCCAGATTTAATAAAGCAGCGCCTTTCCCTGACAACACATATTCATCTTTCGGGTTAATTTCAAGAACCGAATTGAAAACGGAAAGTGCCTCATCGTGTTTACCCAGATTGCCTAACGCAACGTCTTTGCTTGACAGAGCATATTCATGTTTCGGGTTGATTTCAAGAACCGAATTGAACAGTGCAAGCGCTTCCTCGTGTTTGCCCAGTAAGAGTAACGCATAGCCCTTTCTTGACAGCGCAAATTCATGCTTCGGGTTGATTTCAAGAACCGAATTGAAAACGGAAAGTGCCTCATCGTGTTTACCCATATCTAATAAAACTGCGCCTTTTCTTGACAGTGCAAATTCATGTTTCGGGTTAATTTCAAGAACCGAATTGAACAGTGCAAGCGCTTCCTCGTGTTTGCCCAGTAAGAGTAACGCATAGCCCTTTCTTGATAGAGCAAAATCATGCTTCGGGTTAATTTCAAGAACCTGATTGAACGTTTCAAGGGCTTCTTCATATCTGCCCAAATAGCCAAACGCATCACCTTTGCTTGACAGCGCATATTCATCACTCTGGTTGATTTCAAGAGCTTTATTAAATGCTTCGAGGGCTTCTTCGTATTTTCTTTCAAAAATTAGCTGTTTTCCCTCATAGAGTGTTTCATACAAAGGTATTTTTTCTTCCAATTTTTTATCTTTAGTTTCAGCCAAAATCTCCTTGAGTTTCTGGATTTCGCACTTTGCCTCTTCCTGCTGATTAAGTTCTAGTAATTTTGGTGTAAGCTTTAAAAGTGCCCCGGTTTTAAATTCAGTAGGTAAGGCTTCCGCATAATAACAGAGTTCTTTAAGTCCCGTTTTTCCCCCCGCTTCCAGAAGCTTAAATTTAGCTGTGAAAAGTTCGTTGCGTTCATCTGGTGTGTACCAGTACTGCAAGAACTCTAAAAGAACAGTTATCCTTTTCCTGCCCAGAGGCTGCCTCATCTCCCTCCACAACCTGAAAAGCCTCTCCCTCACTTCATATTTTGTATGCCTGCCTTCCGGTCTTGACCTGACATACCCATCACCTTCAAGCCTCCTAAGCTGTGTCGTAACAGTCTGGATGGAAATTCTAGCTACTTTTGAGATTTCCTTGGGTGTAACAGGCTTTCCAGCAGAAATTACAATATCAAATATTTTTCTTCGCTGTCCTGATAAAAGCTGGAATATCTCCTGGTAATATGGCGTATGCTCATCAACAATTTTAAGGAAAGCTTTTTCCACATTTTCAAGTTCGCCTCTTGTAATCATCTCATAAAATAAAATTACAAGCCTGGGGCTTCCGCCTGTCAGATGCTCCATTCCGTGAATCTTTTCTTCATATTTTTCAAATTCATCAAGGAAATCCTTGTTTCCTTCCGTTTCAGCAATTTTCTTGATTAACGTCTTAATCTCATTAAGTGACAGCTCATTGAGGTGTTGAATCCTGAAAAAATTATAAAAAGGCTCATCATGCTCAGATACTCCGGGAAAAATCATCGGTGCTGTTGCCACAACCGAAAAAATATCATGCTTTTGGAAAATTGACCTTAACTTCTGTACTTCTTCTTTTTCAAGCTGCTTGAACAGTTCATGAAGGTTCTCGGCAAAAATAATGTATCTTTTATTCTCCTGTTTTGATACCTGTTTGAGTTTCTCAATCGCAGCATACAGTATATCATCTTCTTTTTCCAGTGACAGAATGTCTGAAACATCCACTTTTGTTTCCTCCAGAATCCTTAGGAAAAGGTCAGATGCACGGAAAATCGAATATTCTTCTTCTGCAAGTTTTACCGGAATTAACAGTGAATCAAGTTTGGATTTTATATCGTAATACAAAAGTGATAAAAAGTGGGATTTGCCTATTCCCCTCGGACCCACAATAAGGTAAAACCGCGGTGAATTTTTTCTTGCAAAGGTCTCAATTTCACTAAAAATACTTTCAAGCTGCCCCTCCCTTCCAACAAAGAGTTTTCTTAAGACTGCCTCGTCCATGTTCTCAGGTGAATACCTGTAAAATGTTAAATCACTAGCTACTACCATGATAAATCCTCCACCAGTCCCTTAGCATTTTAGAATAAAACTTAAGACCATTTTCTTGGTCATATTCAATGTAAAAATCATTACTAAGGTCAGCGATTAAATCCATGAACTTCTCAGAATCATCTATACCCGTCATCTCTTTAAAAAAACCAAATGCCAGATCAACAGGATAGTTATCTACACTACATACTTTTTTTAATATAGCCCTTGCAGCTTTTTCTTCCATTTCTGGATAAAATAATCGAAGCCTGTGTGAATAATGTTCAAAATAGTGTTTTCCCTCACTTCCCAATATTCGCAAATTATAAACTTTATCGATTAAATTTTCATTTATTTCCCCACCGTTTAAGATATTTTCCTCTTTTAGTGCGCTGAGCATTACAGCGATAAAGTAAGGAATGTAAGCCTCTCCTATAGAGCCAAGTATTTTTTCACCGATATAATCCTCATAATGCCATCCTTCATCAATGAAAACTTTTGAGATGGCTTCAAGAGCTATTTCTTTCTGGAAACCGCCAATTTTTACCCGCCTGAAATCGTTTATGACTGCAACCCCGCCTGTTCCCCTGACCACATTATCAATACTAACAGAGCCACCTACTATAAATCTCAGGTTCCCTGATACCTGCCGCAATTTCCTGAACCAGTGAAGAAACTTTTCGGCTTCCTTTGGTTCCATATTTTTTATAGCAATCGGGAACTCATCTATGATTATATAAATCGTGGAGTCGGCACCATTAATTGTATCGAATATCTGTCTGGATTTTTCCATCCAGTCTTCTTTTAAGTCAGACTCTATTTCACTGCGCAGTTTAGCCCTGCCTAAAGGCGTTTCTATCTCCTCTATGTTATCCCGTAACCATTTTAAGACACCTTTAAGTGAGGATATTATTTTTGTCTTTATGCTGGATTTTCCATTTTCAACCAGAGCCATAATAATTTCAGATATGAAACGTTGCGGGGTTTCCACATCCTCAACTTCAAGAAAAACGCAGATGTCATCTTTTTTAAGTAGTTCATCTTTCAACTTGCGCATAATTGATGTTTTTCCAAATCTGCGCGGTGCAATTAATAAAACGCTATCTTTCTCTAAAGTGGACAGGATTTGTATAACCTCATTTTCACGATCAATAAAATCTTCCCCTATTGCCGGATTTCCTACAGGTATCATAATATCACCTAACTATTTTGTTATATAACAATATTGTTATATAACTTTATCGTTTAGATAAAATTAGAACTATAATTGTTGGCAGTTTCACTGTCAAAATGCATTATTTTGAACGGGATCCTCAAACCATCCCGCATACATATTCCACTATAGCAGGCGCAACATCCACCCTGCACGATTCGAATATCCCTTTCCCTGACGGTGTCCCGTTAATCTCAAGCACATACGACCTGTCACCCTCGATTATATCAACGCCTGCAAATACCGTTCCTGCAACCCTTGCGGCTTTGAGGCTCAGTGCCTCCTGCTCTTCAGTCAGTGTGCAAACCTCAGGACGTCCGCCCTGACTGAGGTTGTTTATCCAGCCGCCATCAGGCGCAGCCCGGTATATGGCGCCGAGGACACGGTTATCCACCACGAATACACGTATATCCCTTCCATTGTTCGGGATAAATTCCTGGATGTAAACCACACCATCCTTTTCTATAATATCACGGAGCTTGCGCATACCGTTCTCATCATTCCTGACACATTCCACGCCAATGCCCTTATACCCGAACACAGGTTTTACGACTGCGCGCCCGAAACCGGAAAGTGCATCCATAGCACCGTCAAGGCTGTCCGTTACCACGGTTTTCGGTGTAGGTATGCCGTTTTTCCCGAACATGAACGAAGAAACATACTTGTTGGCACACCGTGCAATAGCAGAAGGCGAGTTCACGATAACAACCCCCATCTCCTCAAGCTGGGTCAGTATATCAAACCTGAAAACCGCCCCGTTCCTGGCAGCAGGTCCGAGGTCGCGCACTATAACAGCCTCCAGTGACGTTATATCCATTCCATCAACTATAATCCTGCCAGAGGATATGTCAGAGGTGGTGTTCTGGAAACTGAAAGTAACAGGCTCCATCCCGCGTTCAGTGACTGCACAGGAAAGGGCGCTGGCTGTCCAGTCATGGGGGTCTGTGACAACGATTCCTATTTTTTTCATGTTAAATCCTGTCTATTCTGATTATTCCATCATCAAGTTCCTTAAACCTTGACACCACACAGCTTAAGAAATTAACCACTTTCGCGGCGCGGTCAATTATCACGCCGTCACCTGACGCAACAAGACACTCCGAATTCTTAAGCTCATAATCAACATGCTTCGATGTCCTTGCATCCCCTTCTATTCCACACTCATCCATTTTCCCACGCAGCATCTTTGCAAACATACCGCTTTTACTAATCTGTGAATCAAGAAGAAAACAGGTAAACGATGGCTTTTCCTCCTTTAAGAACCCCAGTATAAGCTCAATTGCCCTTCCAGTGTTTTCATGAGTCTGGTAACTCCCGAAAGCGCCCTTCGTATCCCTTACCACGCCGTCATCGCAGAGGTACGCCTTTTTCTCAAGGATGCTTTCCATCCCTATAATGATATTATACCCGTCAATCACAATTTCACTGCCCCTGATACTTCCGCACGGCAGGAACTTCGTTTTCCTCAAATCAGAAACCGCCTGCGGCAGGATAACCCGTGACAGTATGTGCCCCGCCTCTTTATCCAGCCTGTAATGGCTGCACACAAACCTGACCGCACCCTGTCTTGTATAACCCCTGTCAAGCAGATACCTCAGGTCAGAAACAGCATCAGGATTCACGTATTCACCTTAAACCTCAGAAGTGCAGCAATCCCTCCGAGTGAGTCAAGTTTCTTCCCAGGCTCGAATTCCGTGCTGAACACCACAATCCTTCCCTGTGAATGTTCAACCTCCTTCAGGAAATCATCAATGGACGCACCCTCGCGTTCTGTCCGCAAAAGTTCATCCGTAATAAGCAATGTCTCAACCGCGCCCATGCCCTGCGCATTCCTCACATCATCCATACCATAAGCAGCCTTAGCGTCCATTGCTATTTCCCTCATCAGGTCCTCGATAAGCGAGGCTTCCCTGCCGATGCGGGATTCTTCCATTATCCTGTCAACAGCACCGCGGCGCAGTACTTCCTGGAATCCTGAAACGCCTATGGAAGTCGTATCCTCGGTGACAATCTTTTTTGCAAGCTCAGGTTCTTTCGCCTTCACAAAATCAAGGAAATCCTCTTTCGTGAATCCCGGACCTGCCAGAATCACGCTGTCCACCTTCTCGGCAGCATTCTTTAACTGGTATGTAACCATACCGAAAAACTCGTTTCTCTGGTTTCCCTCGCCTTTGCCGAGTGACTGCCTGACAGCAGATGATTCCTCAACACCGTACTGCCTGACAAGACCGATAGACGCTTCCCCTTCCTCAATGGTAGCAATCACAACCTTTGGTCTTTTTGCTGCTATTTCTGATTCCCTTATCCTTTCAAGCTGGTCGTTTTTCCATTTCTTGATTACAGAAAGGTTTGTCCCGTCTTCGATATTAAGGGTATGGTACGAGCCGATATCCATCCCGTCCGTAATTGTACCGTGGACACGCAATCGGTTTGCGAACTTATGGAACTCCACATTCTCGACCTGGATTCCAAGGCGCACTGTTCTCTTTTCCGCTTTTTCAGGTCTTAACTTATCAGTCGCCCCCTCAACCCGCCTTTTCGTGAAAGAATAAACAATATCTTCCGGCTCAAGTATGTATTTCAGGTGCCAGAGGTCATCCAGTGATTCAACTACAAGTGAAATCTCACCAACATTTAACTTGAGTTGTTTTTTCTGGATTTTCATTTTTCACCATAATTTACGCAAAGTGTAAAAAAGAGTTATAACCAGGACGATTCCTACAATCCAGATAAGCGTTTCCCGTGGCGTATTTATTCCGGGTGGTGTGCTGCCATTATCCCGGCTGCCGTTTCTGCCTTGCCCGATTTCCGTCTGGACTGGCAGGGGGAGGTCAGGGTCGAGATACTGGTAAACAGGTGACAGGGATACAAGGCTCTGTTCTGATGCGCCTGCATACACATTATCCACCCTTGCTGAGAGTATTGTCTTGTTTGTCTTATTGTAAATGAAAAAATCGCCAGCACCGACGATTGCGCTTTTCACGTTTTCATCGTTTAGTGTTAACTGGAGCCAGATAGACCCGTCCGGGCTTACGCTTTTAACACTCAATAGATACATCTGGTAGAGTAAATAGGAATCACCGCTTGTAATATGCACGGTAGTCCCGTCCAGCAATACTTTCCCTGTCTCATCCGCCCCAGATACCGCCGGAATTATAAAGAACAATGATAAGACCAGGCAGATTTTTACAATCCCTGTCATATTATTTTCATTGAGTTTGTACGCATGCTTATATATTTCCTTTGCATCTCAAACACTCATGGCAATATCGGTTCGCTTGTGTTCAGGCAGGACATCATTCGAAGTAACCACAGGTATGAGAATAGACCTGGAAAAAGCCAGCGGGAAATTAAAAACAAAGGTTGCAACTAAGCATATATTGCTGCTGAATTACGAAGGTGTGGATGTCTCGATGTATCCGAGCGGAAGGATGCTGGTAAAAGCCAAAAGTGAGGAAGAATCGCTTAAGGTAGCCAGTGACCTGCTTGAGGAACTTGGTTTACTGGAACCACCAAAAACATGATAAGAGATTAAAACAATGTAAGGTCTGGAAACATGAAGAGCTACTTGATTATCTGGTTTAGCAGTGAAGGCGGGAAACCATCAGAGATTAACCGCCGCCTGATGTCCCTTGGATTCAAGCCAATGCAGGGAAGCCATGATTTCGTATATGAATGGGGAAAGAACGTGGACGTGGATGAAATCCTGAATTTTGGCGATAAGGTCCAGATGACACTTAAGGATTTGAACGTGATGTTCAAACTTGAAACGATTGATAACAGTTGATTTCTGTTACCATCTTTTTTATCAAATCTGTAATCAAAAACTATTAATCATTATAAAACCTATTTATCTTTTGCCTTATCTATACACGTGAGAATAAGGTGCACGCTATGATGAGCTAGCTGGAAATCGGCAGAAGAATCAGGTAATATATAATTTTGGGCTTCCCGGGTGTGAAAACCCCGTGACCATACAAGGTCTGGAAGGAAGCAGGTTCGTCTGGATTTCCCCATTAAGTGGTGCGGAAGAAAGTGCATGAAGCACGATTTACGGCAAAGCCGGCACATAGTTTCGTGCCGTCACAGGGTGTCGTAAGCCTGCCGGGCACACGAGAAGGGTGTGGCATTGCGGGTCAGCTCATCACCCACCCATCATTTTGTTAAAGCATACTCCAGATTCATTAAAGGGTTACTTTCATTCCCGAACTTGTATTCCCTCTGGTTGCGGTTTCCCCTCCTTTCAAGGATATTGTCACGGTACATCCTTGCAAGATATGTGGATACGGTACTAAGGTTAATTTTCCCGTAAACAGCCTCATACTGCCTTTTTACATCAAGTGATGAGAACCACACCCGCGGGTACTCAAACCGCAGGAACATTTCAAGCCTCTCTTTTAGTGTGAGGTCAGGCTGCGGAATATCCGAAGGAATGGTCTGGAGTGGTTCTGGTATATTCCGTTCACTCTTCACAGCCGAGAGTATGAACTTTGTTGCAGACATGTTCCAGAATTTCCCTTCGAATTCAGCATACGCCTTTGTACCGTCTGGTTTGACAAGCTGTATGCTGACTTCATCAGCTTCTATATCGTTAAGATAAGTGAGAGCCATTTCGGCTGCACCCCTGCCCCTGAATTTGACGCTGCCTGCCTGTTTTCCTTCGATATCAAGCCGTATTCTCATAATTCCTCAAAAAATAAGAGGGCTGCCCACCCGGGCGGGTGAACAGCATCACATCCGGATTCCCCTCCGATGTTTCCTTCTTGGGTGAAATGGTTGTGAACGACATGTTAATACATGTAGTGTTGTAGTATATATACTTTTCAATGGAAATATAGGTATTAATAGATTTTAATGGAATATAATATAAAACAACAAGTTAAAAACAGTTATTTCCTATTTATTTGTTTTTATAATCGTTTTAGATTAACAAACTTCATAAAATTCCCTGTTATGGTTAAAAATACCTGTGAATGCGTGGATTTTGTTTCCACTTGAAACAAAGGTGTTACTTGTTTTTAGTTAAAAACAGTTATTTACAGTTTGTTTTATAAAATAAGCTATTTTAACGCTTTTTACCATATTAAACGGTAAAACAAAATAATGAACTGGAACATCACAGGAAATAAAAGTGAAAAACAGGAAAAGCAGCTACTCGCCTTTCCTGATTAAAAAATAGAAATGGTCATCTTCCTTATACAGTTTAATGAACTGGTGTCCTGCCCTCTTAGCCCAGCGCGGTATGTCCTGGACAGCAGCAGGGTCATCCGTCACCATTTCAAGTACCTCTCCCGGCTTGAGCTTCTCCATTTCCTGGGTTGTATTGAATATCGGTACAGGGCAGTATAACCCGATACAATCAAGTTTCCTGCCAGGTTTTACGTTATTCTCTTCATTCATTAATATGCAGACACCCCGTGAAGTGAGGATAACCGCTGGATGCGCTTTAGCATGTTCGGATGTGTGCTCATCATTTCCATAAATTTATCTGCTGAACTTATACTGATGGGTTTTGTCCTGAGAGCCAGTAGTTCATTCATGTCAATGGTTCCGCTCCGGTCAATGTCAATCTGGGAGAGTTCCCTGATTTCGTATGCTGCACGGGATGGGTCACTGGCAAAAAACGCCTTCATTCCCTCTGCCTGTTTCAATGTGTCTTTCGGGATTCTTGCGCTCCCGTAAACCAGTTTGAACAAGGCGGATGCAAGGTGGTGCGGGGAACTACCGAGTTTTACAGCACCCTCGTCAGCATAATATTCCCTTATCCTTGAAACATACAATACCATCAGGTTAGATATGAAATACAACACAAAAGCCGCAATCCCGATAAGGAGATTGTTCCCGCGGTCCCTTCCGCCTGAGAACATGAAACTCCATGCAAGATACCAGCATATCATAGGAATAACGCTAATCATAGTAATTACTGCAACATCCCTGTTTTTCAGGTGGGACATCTCATGCGCAAGCACAGCCCTTAGTTCTTTTTCATCAAGGAGACCCATAATACCTTCTGTAACACACACGCGCCCGTCTTTTGCCCATCTGCCAAACGCAAACGCATTCGGGATTTGTGTCCTGGCAATGCCTATCCTTGGTTTCGGGATTCTTGCATCCCTTGCAAGTTCGGTAACCATCCTGTGAAGGGAAGGTGCTTCTTTCTCATCCACATACTTTACATGCATTGACCATTCAACCATTTTCGGTCCTATCATGTACTGGATGAACATCATGAATGAAGCCAGGAAACCGTAGAAATAGATGCCGCCGCCGACTCCTAACATCTTTGCGGCAACTACTGCAATTGCATAAATTATGGCAAACAGCAGCGTCATTACTAAATATAATCTTAATTTAAGCCACATATTTTATCACCTTTTCTTTCTCTTAAAGTCATTATCCTTAGATAAATACCTTATCAACCTTATCCCGCGCCGAGGCAAGTGCTTTACTTCCTGCAACATTTGCTGCAAAAGCATCAGCCATATCCTGAGAGCTGTTTGAGAAACGGCGTCCTTGAATTGTTGCGGATATGCCATGCCTCGTGTGCAAGAACGGCTTTTAGCTCGTCATCATCCAGCGCCTCAAGAAGCCCCACAGACACGAAAATCGACCTGCCTGCCGCAAACGCTTTTGGAACTGCGGAATCATAATAATACACGGAAGCTGATGTGAGCGCATCCACGAATTCCTGCACCCAGTCCATGATGCCGTCTACGGGTTTTGCATCCAGGCGCCTTACAAGTATCCTGTCGTAGAACCTGAGCACGCCGAATATCAGTATGGTGGAAATTACGACATAACTGGAGTAAAGGTAAACTGTCAGCATCTCGCTGCATTGCATTATGTAAAACGTGGCAAGGATGGCTAACAGGGCAACTACCTGGGCTGAAACAAACGTGAAAAGCCTGTTCTTCGGTCTTGCACGCATCTGTTTTGCAGCAAGAAGTGCTATGGAAACAACAATCAGTAAACCGATATAAGGTGCAAAATCAGATAAACTAAGGCACAAGCCTATGCAGTTTAGTTCACCGATTATCTTCATTTCTTACCACTGTATTTTGAGAAATTTTCAACTGCAAGCGGACCGAATGCGTCCACAAGACTGTCCAGTACCCGCGTTGTGATTTCAGATGCTGCTTCATCCTCGGAATAAACAGGGGAATACACGTACCTGACCCTGCCGTTTACGTTATCGACAGTCCTTGATGCATATCCAGCCTTAACAAGCCGGTCAAGGGTTCCTGCCACGCTCGTCAGGGGAATTTTTGTTTTTTCGGTAAGCTCCGAAGTCATCATGTCGCCATCTGCCCACAGTGCCCTGAGGATAGTAGCTTCGATTGGGCTGAAGAATTTAGTTAACCCCTTGTTGGATATATTAATCTGGTCAAGTTTAACCATAGGTTTACAATTAACGTAAACAGATTTAAAGTTTGCGCCAGTATGTCAGGATGCCCATTCCTGAGTATTTCCGGTAACTTTTAAATATTGTAACTCCCTCTATCAGGAAGTAGTATGATTACACTTTCTGACATTCTGGGTTCTGAAATAGCAGGCGTTCCAGCTTCAAAACTGGCACTATTTTTTATATTAATCTTCCTGACACTTATTGTAAGGTCTGTTGTTTTACACATCCTGAATAAAAGAGTCGCAGAATTTGTAAAAAAAACCGAAACGGAACTTGACGACCTGCTGCTGAATGCCATTATCAATCCTCTTGGCTATTTTATCCTGCTCCAGGGTTTCTATATTGCCATAATTTCCCTCGGGCTTCCCGAAAAAATCGGTTTGTTTGATATTTCAAAATTAGTAAATAATCTCTACCTCTTTGCATTCACGTTTATCCTGTTGTATTTTGCCTTCAGGATAATTGACGTAATAGGGTATTTCATCCAGGAAAAGGCAAAACAGACAGAAAGCGCACTCGATGACCAGATTGCCCCGCTGTTTGTTAAAAGCCTCAGGGTTCTTGTTGTCACAATGGGCGTACTGTTTATCCTTAATAACTTCGGTTACTCGGTAACATCCCTGCTCACCGGGCTTGGTATCGGCGGTCTGGCATTTGCACTTGCTGCGCAGGATACAATCAGCAACCTTTTCGGCTCGTTTACCGTATTTTCCGATAAGCCGTTTAAGCTCGGTGACTGGATTAGCATCGGCGACCTTGAAGGCACGGTTGAGGAAGTGGGTTTCAGGTCAACGCGCATCAGGCGTTTTGACCAGGCGCTTGTTACGTTACCCAACAGCCAGTTCATAAAAAGCGGGGTTGTTAATTATTCCGAAATGAAAAAACGCCGGATTAAATTTGACCTCGGAGTAACCTACGGCACATCCGCAGGCAAGATAACGCAGGTTGTTGAAGGTATAAAAAAGATTATCGAGGAGGAGGACAGGTTTGATAATTCCTTCTACAGGGTATATTTCACAGATTTCGGGGCTTATTCCCTGAACATATTAATCCAGTGTTATACACGGACAACCAACGGGAATGAGCACCTGAAAATCAAGGAAGAATTCAACCTGGAAATCATGCAGCTTCTTGAGGAACTTGGCGTTGAGATTGCGTTCCCGTCCCAGACAATATATCTTGAGAAGACATAGGATAACGGGTTTTCCCAGAAACCTTAATTTATAATGCCGGAAGGTTAGTGTTCTATGGAACTTGAGAAAATCGTCAGGGAAATCAGGGAATTCGAAGGGCTGACCCGCAAGAAATCCATTGCAGAACTCATTAACGTTTTCGAGAGCGTGCGGTGTGAGTACTCAAACTGCGCTGCGGATTTCGGGGATGATGCTGCTGTAATTGACATTGGCGGCGATGATTACGTGCTGTTTGCCGCTGACGGTATCTGGGGCAGGCTCGTAAGCGCGAGTTCATGGTGGGCAGGATACAGCTCAGTGCTTGTAAACGTGAACGACATCGCTGCCATGGGCGGGAAACCTGTTGCAATGGTAAACATTCTGTCATCCGATAACAAGGAGACAATCGGCGACCTAATGAAGGGAATGAGGGACGGGGTTGCCAAGTTCGGAGTTCCGATGGTCGGTGGACACCTGCATCCTGACACGCCTTATACATCGCTTTCCGTTGCTATTATCGGAACTGTCAGGAAGGACTGTGTGATTAAAAGCAGCACAGCGCATGCCGGGGATTGCGTGATTGCGGCGGTTGATATGGACGGGAACGTGGGTCCGAATTCACCTTACAGTTTTGATACAACGACAATGAAAACGCCTGAAGACGTGCGGAAAAAGTACAGGGTAATGGAAGAGATTGCGCACAGGAAACTGGTATCTGCCGGCAAGGACATAAGCAATCCCGGTGTTATCGGGACGCTTGGCATGCTTCTTGAGACAAGCCGCAAGGGCGCGCGTGTTGACCTCAGGAAAATTCCAGCACCGCAGGGTATTGATTTTATCCAGTGGCTGAAAATACATCCTGCAACAGGATTTATTGTCACCGCGCCGCCTGAAAACGAATCCGAAATAATCGGTCTTTTTGAGGAAGCAGGACTTACGGCAGCCAATATCGGTGTAATTGAAGATACCCAAAAACTTGACATTTGTTTTGAGGATAAGTGCGTGACTTTGTTTGATTTTAAGACCGATGTGGTTACAGGAATTACAAAGTAAGACAAACATCCATACATATAACATAGTCAATCCTCCATAACAAACCAAAGCCACCAAATAAACTTATTACCCATTTGCACGTATTGGATGGCATGATTATCTCGATGACCCTTGAACTCAAGGATATTCCCGGGCAGCTTGTTTTAGCACTTGAGCCCATTTCCGAACTTCAAGGGAATATCATGAGTGTGGTACACCAGCACGAGGAGAAAACACCACGGGGCACAATCCCTGTCCAGGTAATGTTTGAAATAGAGCAATCAAGACTGGACGAACTTACAGAGCGCCTTGAAAAAAGCGGCGTACGGGTTGCAAGGGTTGGAGAAGAACGCCTGCGCGCATCGGTTTCAGTGGTTCTTATCGGGCATATAGTTCATTCCGACATGGGCGATACAATCGATAAAATAGATTCCACAGGGTTTGCAGAGGTCGTTGACCTGTCACTTTCCATGCCGGGAATTGAAAAACCATCATCTGCATATCTTGTCATCAATGCGGTCAGCAACCGGGAACTGGATAAGGCGCTGGATATATTGCGCGACGTCGCAAGCAGGAAAGAACTGCTTTTAATCGAACCAATTAAAATGAATGAGGGAACATGAAAACCGTAAGAATAACCCTTATGGGATTCGGGGCTGTGGGGCAGGGAGTTGCAAAGACAATCCTGTCAAAGAATGAGTATCTTAAAAAGCAGGGTATTGACCTGCGTGTTGTTGGTATTACTGATTCGAAAGGTTCAGACATTAATATAGATGGGATTGACCTCAAAGCTGTTATTTCACGTAAAAAGGAAACGGGAACAGTTGCTACAGGCAACATGAGCGCCCTTGATATTATCCGGAATGTTGACCATGAAATAATGGTTGATGTTACCCCGACAAACATAGAAAACGGCGAGCCAGGACTTGGGAATATGCTTTCGGCTTTTGGGGCTGGAAGGCATGTTGTGACATCCAATAAAGGTCCGCTTGCGATGCGTTTTTCCGAACTTAAGGAAGCGGCTGAGGATAACGGGCTGTTTTTCAGGTACGAAGCCACAGTGGCTGGTGCTGTGCCGATATTCAACCTTGTCCATGAGGCGCTTGCAGGAAATACCGTAACCGGAATTGAAGGCATACTTAACGGCACGTGCAATTACATCCTGACGAGAATGGCAGAAGAGAGAATGCCGTATGAGCTTGTATTGAAAGAGGCGCAGGAGCTGGGAATTGCAGAAACTGACCCGGCATACGATGTTGAGGGTATTGATGCGGCGTTAAAACTTGTGATTATTGCAAATTCCATTTTCGGAACTGGCGCCACGTACCATGACGTTGACGTGACAGGTATCACGAAAATAACACCTGAAGCGCTTGAGCTTGCAAGCCAGAATAACAGCGTGATAAAACTTGTATGCGAGGCTGTGGACGGGAAGCTCAGGGTCGCGCCGCGGCTTGTTCCCAAACGCCATCCGCTTGCAGTCGGGGGAACGCTGAATGTTGCATCCATCCAGACTGACCTTGCTGGCAGGATTACGATTAGCGGCAAAGGCGCAGGTTCCATCGAAACCGCAAGTTCCATTCTTAGTGATATTATCTACATTGCCAGACATTTATGAAGGCTGTCCGTGTCAGGATTAATAATGCAGAGTCTGTAAGGAAAAAACTGCTATCAGACGGAACTTTTGACGGAACACGGAAACCTGTTAAGAACGGAGATTTTATTGAAATTCCAGTAGTTGATTCTTTTGAAGGGCAGGAGTTTTTTATAGTTGAACAGGAAGAACCTGATTTTTATATCCCAAAAACAGAACTTTGTGACCTTCTGGATATTCCTGAAAACGAAAGTGAATTCCTGCCTTCCGGGTGGCAGATACTCGGGGATATTATAATCGTTACACTTAATCCTTCGATTGAGGAAAGAAAAACGGAAATCGGGGAGGCACTATTGTCCCTTTACCCGAAATGCAGGACTGTGCTTCTTGATAAGGGAATTGCGGGGATAATGAGGGAGCCGCAGCGTGAGGTTATTGCAGGTGACGGGGAAACCGTGACACTGCACCGCGAGAACGGCTGCCTGTTTAAAATAGATGCAATGCAACTTATGTTCTCAAAGGG
>PGYG01000054.1:8692-18734 GCA_002839545.1 Candidatus Methanoperedentaceae archaeon HGW-Methanoperedenaceae-1 | reverse complement strand
TTTAACATATCATGGTAAACTTTAGGGAGAGTGAGTTTGCAGCATCTTCGGTTGTCGGTGTAATCCTGATGGTAGGTTTAACTGTTGTTATGGCAGGAACTATATCTATGTCCGTGTTCGTGTACCCCCTGCCTTCTGACGCACCTGATGCCAATATTGTGATACGGGCGGCGCGGGGGAACCTGATTAATTTTTCAGGCAATGAAATAGTACTTGCTCATAAGGGAGGGAATACACTCAGGTCGGATAGTGTTAAGATTATTATTGATGGGTATGGAATAGAAGCGACTAAAGAGGGAAGCGTTTACATGCCGCTTGGTGCTATCAAAATTACTTACAACAATCTAGAAGGATATAATTACGTAGGGTCAGGTCAAAGGAAAGATCATTGGAAGTATAATTTATCAAGTGGTGACGATACGCGCATTGAAGACGCTAAAATTGTTCTCAATGATACATGGATGTCAGGAGAAACAATTGTATTATACGGCGCTGATGGGGTTAACAATTTGAACAAAAACAACGTTGATAAAAAATACAAACTAACCCCCGGCTCCAAAGTCACTGTAACCATCATAGATATTCCAACAAATCAAATAATAGCCACATCATTTGCCACGGTTAAATACAGTGCCGAGGTAGTCGGGCATTAGTTATCTCCGCGGTCTCACTTTTCTCCACGATATCGGGACAAAGTTTTGGTCTGCCTAGTTCCTGCGCCTCTGGCATGGAGGCAAATTATCCAGATTATTTGTCATCGTATCGTCAGGCAAGCTTCTCAGGTACTTACCCCCTGGATGTTTGACGACGATTATTTTAGGTCCGTCTTTTCTTCGCACACGGTATATATTCCCTGCCTCAATGTCTGCGATGACTTGCATGGAACTTTTCCTGTCCATCCCAAAAGTCTTATCCACTCTCCTGACACCAAGTTCGGTTATTTTACCTCTTACCTGCGTTGTACACATTGTAACCCATTCAGCTATATTCATACTCCCACTTCTTTTATATTTTAGTTATTTTTTCCATTTATCGAGTAGTTCAATCGCAGCCTTACTGCCAAAGTAGAAACCTATTACAGTTATTACAACACCGGTAAATGACTCAATTATCCTGTAATCAAATGTCTGCTGGAACTTGCCCCCAAAGGAAAGAGCAATTACAACCAGATACACAACAATAACTGACGCGCTTATCGCAGACCTCATCTCACCGGTTGAGACACCTACATCAGCCGACGAATAGTCCGCTACCGCCAGTGTTGCAAAGAACACTATGCCGCCTATCATCGCTACGGCAATAGCTATATTATCAACAAACAGTAGCACAATCGCTATAATACAGAAGGCTATTACAGAACCAAGTATCGAGTATTTCATTTTAGGCGGACACCTGCTTGGCCATAGTTTCAGTGTCTCAGTCTCATCAGGAATACACATTTTACATTTCTCAGATAAATCATTTGACATGTCCCACCTTAGATTTATATGGGATTTATATGAATAAATAGTTTATCCAGAAAAAAATTGAATTATGGTGGTTTGATGTGTACTATGTTGGTTTTTATTGACCTGACAGCACACAAACATCTCAAGTAGGGAGGCTAAGTCCTCTCAGTCGCCTTACTTCCGCACCGGGGGCACGGTATCGGGACAAAGTTCGGGGATACTAATATCTGTTTTGTTGTAGACGGGGTAAAACACATATACTATATCAAACTATAGTGTACTATGGTGATATAATATGGTCACTTCAATCCAGATAAGTGAAGGTCTGCAACAAGAACTTGTTAAAAGAAAACTCTTTGAAAAAGAAACTTATGAGGAAGTACTGTGGGGTTTAGTAGAAGATTCTCAAGAGCTGAGTGAACAAACAATAAAAGAGATAGAAAGTGCCCGTGCTGAAATAAAAGCAGGCAAGTTCCACACATTAGCAGAGGTTAAGAAAGAGTTGGGACTATGACTTATGAGGTACTTTTCTCAGATAAAGCCCTTAAACAACTCAAAAAAATTGAACCAAACATTCAAGGACGAATAATTGCAGCATTGGAGAAGATTAGAATAAGACCTGAAGCTTACGTAACGAAACTCGTGGAGGATCCCGGTTATAAGTTACGCGTAGGCGATTACAGGGTGATTATGGACATAGAGAACAAAAGACTTCACATTTTGGTTTTAAAAGTGGGGCATAGGAAAAATATCTATAAAATATAAATGAATAAGTTATACGAAAGTGTCTATAATAATCATTAAAGGAGGTAAAGCCATATGGAAAGCACGTTTACTGCAATATTTGAGAAAGTCGATAATTGGTATATCGGATACGTTGAAGAATTATCTGGAGCAAACACCCAGGGAAGAACTCTCGAAGAAACTCGTGAAAATCTTCGTGAGACAATTGAATTGATATTAGTCTCCAACAGGGAACTTGCAGAGAAAGGATTAACAGGCAAGGAATTTGTCCGGGAAGAAATCAAGGTTGCTGTCTGATGAAACGGCGGAAACTGCTAAACCATCTGGAAAAGCATGGGTGCAAGTTTTATCGAGAGGGTGGGAAGCACACTGTATTCTATAATCCACTGAACATGAAGACATCTACAATCGCCCGGCATTCCGGGATTGTGGATGCTCTTGCCAAAAAGATATGCAAGGACTTAGAAATACCACAACCCTGAATTAAATCCTGCGCACCATTATATTGCACAGGTATGATGCAATAACCTAAGTCCTCTCAGTCGCCTCACTTCCGCACTGGGGGCACGGTATCGGGACAAAGTTCGGGTCTGCCTCGAATATGAAATCGCAAACTGTACACCTGAAAAAAACTGCATTCTGGTTAACTTCTTCCATAAGGCTTTATTTGATGTAATCACTTAAAACAATTTCTTCTCCATCAGCAAAAACCCTCGGTTCTGTGATAATACCGTCAAGATGTATCCCTGCAATAACATCCCCGCCGAACGTGCTGTTATCCCCGATTGCGATATGCACAGTCCCGCCCACTTTTTCATCCTCAAGCACGTTCCCGATAATCCGCGCCATCGGGTTAATCCCTATACCAAGCTCAGCAACATTGCGCCCCTTCTTACCCACAGCATCAAGCATGGAAACCAACCTGTCAGCCTGTTTTCCTTTGATGTCTGTCACGTACCTGTCCTTTACGGTAAACTCAAGTTTCGAATCAAGTATCCCGAAACCGCTCATCGAGCCGTCAACGACAAAAACACCATTTGCATCTTCTGGCGCTATATACAACTCCCCTGCCGGAAGGTTGGCGCTTGAGCCGGGTTCATGGCAAATGCCGGTATCCATCATCCATGCAGCGCCTTTAACATCAAACAATATATCTGTCCCCAGCTCCGTGACAACCCGTACCTCTTTTACCTTTTCAAGCCTTCGATTCAGCTCAATAGCAATAGCATTGACCTGGTTGTAATCCGCTGTCATGCCGCCGGATGACATCATGCTTTGCGTAATTCCTGGCATGGAAGCAACCCTTGCCCCGGCTTTACAGGCATTAATCCTTGCCTGTGTATGGGTCAGGGATTTTGTCGTAGGCGCAATAACCACATCAGCATTTTTCATTGCTTCTGCAACTGAATCGGGCAGTTCTTCCCCGTGGCGTGCTCTTGGCAGCATGATAATTTTCATTACCTCACAGCCCGATTTTCCGGCAGCCTCAAACAGGCTTTCCCCTATTGATTCGGGAGTGTCGGTATCCACTACAATGAGGACGGTTTCGCCGCGCTTAACATTGAAACATTCCATTACCTTGTCTGCGCCATTTGAAGTCATATTAAACTTTTCTCGGGTCAGTAATCTCTCCGTAAAGCGCACTTGCGCCAGCAGTGGCAGGTGAAGACAGGTAAACAAACGCCTCAGGACTGCCCTGCCGTCCCTGGAAGTTCCGGTTTGAGGTTGAAAGCCCGACCTCGCCTTTTCCAAGGAGACCGAACGAGCCGCCCATACACGGACCGCAGCATGGTGATTCCACGATAGCGCCTGCTTCCATGAACTGCTCGACATAACCTGCCCTGAGTACTTTCATATACTCGGTATGGGATGCAGGAATTATCAACAAGCGGACACCTTTTGCCACTTTTTCATTACCCATTATTTTAGCCACGACTTCAATATCCTCGAATCGTCCGTTGGTACAGGAGCCGACAAACACCTGGTTTATTTTTGTTCCTTCAACTTCATCCACTGGCTTCACATTATCAACGTTATGCGGACATGCAACCTGCGGCGCAAGGTTGGATACGTCATAGTTTCTGGTTTCAGAAAAGTCAGCATCCTTGTCGCTCTTCCATCTAGGGTCGAGTTTGAAACCCGGAATCCTTTCCTGAAGGTACTTTTCCGTTGTGGCGTCTGCTTCCACGATACCTGCTTTTCCGCCCATCTCGATTGCCATATTGGACATGCTCATCCTGCCGGAAATATCCGTATTCCTGATTGTGCTTCCGCCAAACTCGGCGGCTTTGTACCGTGCACCCTCAACACCAACATCTCCTATGAGGTGGAGAATAACGTCTTTCGGGTAAACGCATCTTGGAAGTTTTCCCTCAACATCGAATCTTATTGTTTCAGGCACCTTGAACCAGAGTTTTCCTGTCCCGAATACAAACGCCATGTCCGTGCTGCCGATACCTGTTGAGAACGCACCCAGCGCTCCGTAAGCGCATGTATGTGAGTCAGAACCAACGACAAGGTCGCCTGGTCTTACGTGTCCTTTTTCAGGCACGACCTGGTGGCATATTCCTTCGAAAACATCGTAGTTCAGTATTCCCTGCTCCTTTGCGAATTCGCGCAGCATTATATGGTTTGCCGCTGCGTTTAACGAATCTGCAGGAACCTGGTGGTCAAAAATAATAACTATTTTTTCAGGATTCCATACTTTCTTGTTTTTCTTGTCTTTTACTATTTCCCTGAATCCTTCAACTGCAAGGGGTCCAGTAATATCATGTGTCATGGCACAGTCGATATTTGCCAGGACAAAATCCCCTGCTTTTACTTCCTTGCCTGAAGCTTTTGAGAATATCTTTTCAGAAACCGTTTGAGCCATATGCTTTCTTGATAGCATGAAATTACTTAATCTTTTGGAATTAAACAGGTGATACTCCAGCTGCAAGGCTTCCCACAACATACCCCAGAATAACCCCGCCATTAAGGAACGGCAGACCTGCCTGTGGATTGCCTTTCATCACAAATCCCATAAGTACAGAGAATCCAACAAAAGTACCGATTATTGCGCCGATTGCAGGCATGTTGATTGCGCCGAGAATTGGCAGGGTGTATTGCGCCGCACTGCTGAAAGTGATAGCAGAAACCACAAGAATCGTCGGCATGACAGCATCGCCAAGTCCCATGAAGAAAGCCTCACGTTCCTCTTTATCAAAAGTCTCGGTAAGGAATGAGTAATTCCACCGTTTTGGAACAACCAGCAAAATCGGAAGCCGAAGCTCCATCACGCCTTCTGCAAGTGCAATCATGTGTTTTGTCCTGTAAACCGCAATATAATCATACACAGCCAGCAGGATAAGCAGAAGCAGTGCAGGTATAATGGCAAGGGATATGCCGAAAATAGAAGCAGCGCCCGCACCTATCAGCACACCGACAAGGTCAATAACATACCATTCAGGGAATTTATACAGGATTACGGTCATGGCTATTGAAAGTATAAGGGTTAAAGCTGTATTCGGAAAAGGTGGAAGGAATAGGGAAAATACAGCATAAAAGACATACGCTAACGTCCATGCGATTGATACGAGGATAAAAGCCTGTATCAGCCATTTCTTGTTCCATTTTACAACAAGAAGTATAAAAGCCGTAAAAACAAGAATTATTATAAGCCAGTACACAACATTGCTTGTGGCTTCCGGGTCTGAAAATGCCTTAAAATCATTGTCATTAAGCGGTTCACTGAGGGCAATGGCTGCAAGCTGTACAACAAGCAGCATGAATGCCATGCCTAAAAATGGTGCGTATTTTGATATTTTCAAACCAATCTCCACACCTAATAGGGAGAAGTTAGTTTTAAAAGTTTGCAAAATAAAGCGAAAAATCCATCAATCAGGCATGTATGCAACAAACTATTTCTTTTAATCCCCGATATATAGGACAGATGATTACAGGAACACTTGGACCCGATGGCTCATATTCTGGAAAAGCCGCAAGACAGTGGAGTTCAGGAAAACTTCGGTTTTACGATGATATACCAGATACTGTAGAAGGCTTACTTAAGAACGAGGTGGATTTCTGCGTTGTCCCTGTGGAAAATTCCCTTGAAGGTTCGGTTACACTTACGCTTGACCTCCTCATGGAACACCAGTTAAAGGTAGTGGGTGAGGAAATTGTACAGGTAAAACACCTGCTTCTCTCAAAAGCAAGGCGTGAGGATGTGAAAATAATTATGTCGCATCCCCAGGCGTTGTCACAGTGCCGGCGATTCATCAAAACGAATTTCAGGGAGGCAGAGGTGCGTCCTGCCCTGAGCACGTCACACGCAGCAAGGCTTGCATCGGAATCAAAGGATATTGCCGCCATTGCTTCAAGGGAAGCTGCGGAAAAATACGGTCTTGATATACTGGCTGAAAATATACAGGACAGGAATGAGAACTTCACGCGTTTTATCGTTATCGGGAAAAACACGCCGCCACCAACTGGCAACGACAAGACATCCATTATCGTGTATCTTGAAAAAAACCGCCCTGGTGCGCTTTATGAGATTCTGGGTGAGTTTTCAGGCAATGGCATTGACCTTACTAAAATCGAATCCCGCCCGACAAAGAAAGTCCTCGGAGATTACCTCTTTTATATAGATATTAAAGGGCATATCGATGACGGGAAAATAAAAGAAACCCTTGGCAGAATCAAGAACATGGTTGGGATGTTAAAAATTATTGGCTCTTATCCTGTTGCTAAATGATAAATAAAAACCTTTATCACAAATCAAATCCATATTTGAGTAGCCGTTCAAAAATGGTGTTATTATGACTATTCAATCATTAAAAAAACTTGCACTCCTTGGCGCGCATATAAATCCTGTGGAAATTTCATCTGCTGAATTCGCCTCGCTTATTGACACAAGTCCGCAAACGGCAGCCCGCAGGCTGAAAAGCCTGGATGATGAAAAACTCATAACAAGACAGCTTCTCCACGAAGGACAGGTTATCACAATAACAAAAACCGGTGTTGATGTCTTAAACCGTGAATACTATGACTACCAGGAGATATTTTCAGGAACCGGCGGCAAGAAAGTACTGAAAGGGCATGTCATAACAGGGCTGGGCGAGGGGCAATATTACATATCACTTGAAGGATACAGGGCGCAGTTCCGGGAAAAACTTGGATTTGACCCATTTCCGGGAACGCTTAACATCAGGCTGGACAAGAGCAGCATCGAACTGCGAAAAAGAATAAACCCCGGTGTCAGGATTTCAGGATTCACTGACCATAACCGGACATTCGGCTCAGGCTCCTGCTTTAATATAAACATAAACGGCATAAAAGGCGCGGTTATTATTCCTGAGCGTACCCATTACCCTGAAGACATAATCGAAGTTATTGCGCCTGTAAATCTCAGGGAACACCTGGATTTTAAGGATGGAAGCAAGGTACATGTGGAGGTGCTCGAATGACCCTTGAAAAGGCGCTTGATGCTATAAAGCAGGGAAAAATGATACTTCTTTTCGATGATGATAACAGGGAAGGTGAAACGGATTTCGTAATGCCTGCCCTTGATGTGACACCAGCCGATATAGTACGCATGCGCAAAGACGGCGGCGGACTCATATGCGTGGCTATCCAGTCAGAAGCTGCTGAAAAACTGGGATTGCCTTTTATCTCGGATATCCTGAGGAGTGTTTCACTTGACGGTCACAGGTCTTTGCAGACAGTCGTTGAAAAAACAGGGGACATATCCTATGATTCCCGCTCTTCCTTTTCGTTGTGGGTAAACCACAGGGAGACATTTACCGGAATACCTGATAACGACAGAACTCTTACGATTAATAAAATAGGGGAAATTGTGCGTGATGTCCTTGATGGAAAGAAAATTGATTTCGGAAGCGAGTTCAGGTCACCGGGTCACGTTGCATTACTCAGGGCAGCTTCAGGTCTTCTGGATGAGCGGCGCGGACAGACTGAGCTTTCAATACAGTTAGCCCTTATGGCAGGGATAAATCCTTCAATGGTTGTATGTGAAATGCTTGACGAAAACACGGGCAAAGCATTATCAAAAGAAGATGCTATAAAATATTCCAAAAGCTATAATATCCCGTTCCTTGAGGGAAAAAATATCATTGAGGCAGTTTAATTTCCCGGACTTTTTATCGTTACCTGCGTTTTGATAACCGTTGGAGGGGAACTGCATCGCTTAACTGACCCTGTGTTTTCATATCCCATACCCCATCAAGTACCGCCGAATTTATAGTTCCCTTTTCCACAATAATAATGGCAGTGTGGTTGGTTATAACAAAGTATAGCCCTGCATCCGTCCTGTCCCCATATCCTGAATTCCGGCTCTGGTAATTGAAATAAAACTCCCAGCAATAAGGGCATTCCATCGCCACCGTCTGGTTAAGTTCAAAGGTATCGGGAATCCCGTCAAATTTATAGGTGGCTTCGTTTTTCACGAAGTTTGTAGCTATTAAGGCGTTTCCTTCTCTTGTGTAATTAAGGGAAAAAAAAGATATACTCAGTATAAATAACAGGATTACAACAATTATTATTACTGGTTTTATCTTTTTCATTGAATTGTTTAAGATAAATTCCCACTCTTTTATCAAGAATTATTTACTCAACTGTTTCAGGCGTTTTATATTATCCATCTTTAACTGGGATTCCTTTTTCATTTCTTTCTCAAGATAATTGATAATTGTATCAATGTTAGTATTGAGCTGGTATATCTTATACGGGCGTCCCTTTCCGGGTTTCTTTTCTTCCCTTTCGGAAATCCAGTTAAGTTCTTCCAGTTCCCGCATGGCTATACTGACTTCTGGCTGCCTGAGGTCAGAACCCATTTCAAGGTCCCTTGAAGTGACTTCTTTAATATTTTTTAAATAAGTCAAGACTTTTGCGACGTTTCGTTTTAATCCTAATTGAATGAGTGTATCGGCAAACTCTTCGTCTGCCTTATCAAGAACATTAACTGAAAGACTTTTCATATCATTTCACCCTTTTGCATTAAATGTATTACTCGAATATAAATCTTACGTTTTAATATAATTCAATGAAAAATTCCCAAAAAGGTTAATAGAGGGCTGTTTATGGCGTTTCAATCAAAATACATATATCTAATGATTTCGTAAGGAGAAGGAGATATTCATGGTACCATTAATTTATTTCAACGGGAAATTCGTGCCAAAACACGAGGCAAGGACGTCTGTATATGACCACGGGTTTTTATATGGCGATGGTGTTTTTGAAGGTATAAGGGCTTACAATGGTAGGGTGTTCAGGCTGGATGCGCATGTTGACAGGATGTATGATTCTGCAAAAGCCATAGACCTTAAAATACCATTATCCAAAGAAGAAATGATTAGCGCCATTATCGAGACCCTTAAGAAAAATAACTTGAATGATGCCTATATCCGCCCCATTGTCACAAGAGGGGACGGCGACCTTGGACTTGACCCAAGGAAATGCAAAACGCCGAATGTTATCATAATTACAGAGAGCTGGGGTGCCATGTACGGCGACCTGTATGAGAAAGGGCTTACTGCTATTACAGTCGGCGTCAGGAGAAACGCTCCTGAGGCATTGCCGCCCAACATCAAATCGATGAATTACCTTAATAACATCCTTGCTAAAATCGAAGCAAATGTAAAAGGCGGAGATGAAGCGATAATGTTCGATGTAAACGGCAACATCTCGGAAGGCTCAGGAGATAATATTTTTGTCGTCAAGAATAACAAAATCATCACACCGCCCGCTCTTAATAACCTGCGCGGGATAACAAGAGCCTCTGCAATAGAACTTGCAGAAAAGAATGGCATGAAGGTTGCCGAGACGAACATCGGGCTGTTTGATATTTATACTGC
>PGYG01000054.1:0-8685 GCA_002839545.1 Candidatus Methanoperedentaceae archaeon HGW-Methanoperedenaceae-1 | reverse complement strand
TTCCCGGTCCGATTACTAAAAAACTAATGGCTGCCTTCAAGGAACTTACGATGACCGAAGGCACACCGATTCAGTAAATAAGATAAATAATAACTAATTGGAACTATCACCCACCCAGGATTTACGTCCCTGTTCCGGGTTATAATTCCTTCACTACGTGGATATTTGTAAACGGTATATAGTGTTTCTTCCCTGCGTGTTCTCCTTCAAGAGGGTAAAACACCAGGTACTGGTCATTATGTTTTACTTCAATGACCTTTGCACTTGTGACCCATTTATCAAATATTATTTTCCCGTCGTCACCGACATATCGTCTTGATTCTATCAAATATTTCCTGTCTGACATAACACACATCCTATCTAATAATTTGCAAATGATGGTATTAAAACTTACTGCCAAACTATGCATGGATTCGCCGGGAAACAGGTCTAAACAAAAATCATCTGCACGGCTGTAATGATTCCAATGGTAACGGCAAACATGACAATGTCAGTGATGCTGATTTTTTTCTTCCCCACATATACGTTGGTGTCCGCACTATAACCGCGGCAGAGCATGCTCTGGAATGTCCTTTCTCCCTGCTCGTATGAACGTATAAACAGGGAACTTATAGTATATCCCACCTGTTCAAGTGTCCACATGCGCGGGACTTTCCGGTTCCAGAGTTCAAAACACCGGGTTTTCTGGGCTGTCCTTATACGTAAGAGCATTTTCCAGAAAACAAAAAGATAACGAACCATCATCGTAAAAAGAAGTGCAAGCTCACGCGGCATTCCAAGGCGCCGGGATGAGGAAACAAGTTCACTCATGGACGTGGTTGAAGATAGGAGTATGATGGATGTTATACAGACCAGGAACTTGGCAAAAATAATAGTGCCGAATAATATCCCTTCACGCGTTACCTCAAGACCTGGCGGCAGGGTATAAAGAACAGTAAAATCCCGGATAAACGGCTGTTTCAGGAAAGCCTGCAAGACTGCTATGGTTAACCCGAACGGAAGGGCTAATGCAAACCTGAGTGAAAGGTATGAGAATTTCAACCTTGCAAGTACAAGGAGTATTATGAGATATGCCTCCAGCAGCCCGAGTTTCAGGAAATTAACAGGCTCCATCCTTGGCAATGATACCGCATACACGACTATAGCAAGGGCAATGAGTATTTTTATCCTGCCGTCCAGCAGGTGAACATGGGTTTTCTTATAACTTTCACGCTCAAGGTCCATTAATGAAATGTGCATGTTATTTATATACCTTCAAAAGTTCGTCCCTTGCATCTTCTACAGTAAACCTGACATTAATAGGCAGTCCTTCTTTTTTCAGCATTTCGGTAAGCCTGGCAACAATGGGCATTCTCAGGTGGGTTTTTTGAATCATTTCCGAAGTGGAGAATATTTCATCAGGAGGTCCGTCAGCGATGATTTTTCCTCCTGACATGATACATACCCTGTCGGCAAGCAACGGTACTATATCGACTTCGTGAGTTGCAACTATGGTTGTGATGCCAAGCTGGCTGTTCATCTCATTTATAAGTTTTATGAGCCGCATGGAACCGCCAGGGTCAAGACCTGCTGTGGGTTCATCCAGTACAAGCACTTCCGGCTCCATGGCAAGAATGCCTGCTATTGCTACTTTCTTTTTTTCGCCTGTGCTCATGTGGTGCGGCGCCCTGTCCTCAAAACCTGTAAGCCGCACGACCTCAAGTGATTTCCGTACCCTGTCCTCAATTTCCTCCTCGCTTAAACCGAGATTCGTGGGACCAAACGCCACGTCCTGCATGACAGTCGGCGCAAATATCTGGTCATCAGGATTCTGGAAAACCACGCCGACAGTTTTCCTGACTTTAAGTATGTTTTTCTTGCTTATTGGCTCGCCATTTATCAGTAGCTCACCCGATGTCGGCTTCAGTATCCCGTTAAAGTGTTTGAAAAAAGTGGATTTTCCTGCGCCGTTGGCTCCGATAACAGCTATACGCTCACCCGGCTTTGCCGTGAAATTAATATTGTCCAGTGCCTTGATTTTCCGCTGGTAGATATGAGTCAGGTTACGTGTTTCTATTATGTTCATGTTATGCCTTTTTTAAAATTTTTGTGAGTCCAAGCCATAACAGGAGTATTGCTGTAGCTCCCAGCAAAATGGCTGCCGCTCCTCCTGATTCCCCCATGCCCGGTATGGCGTAATCCCCAAACAGGACGGAAATCCCGCTGTTAATCTCGTTTGTTAAGAACATGCTGGCAGTCTGTTCAAGCCCGTCAGGATTGCTTGAAGCAAGAAACGGTGCGGCTATTGCAAGTCCGGCGAAAACTACAGCACAGGCAGCAGCCAGTTTTACAGTGCTGACCTGCCTGAATTTTTCTTCACCGACCATGTCAGGACGTACTTTTGCTATGGCACCGAACACTATCATGGTTATGGCTCCTTCCCCGATTCCTGCAACCCCCTGGAACAGGCTCATGAAAAACACGCCGTCCTTCAACGGGAATATTCCTGCAAACCACAGTTCAAATACAAGGGCTATGGCAGGCAGTATCATGCTCAGCCATGCTCCTGTGAATATCGCGATACTGCGTTTTACATTGAGCCTGCCAAGACCCAGGAACGTATAATATCCGATGAACCCGCCAAGTACTCCCATATTAAGGATATTTGCGCCCATAGTCGTTATCCCGCCGTCACCGAACAGGGATTGGATTGCCAGTACCATTGTCATAAGGAGAACCGCTGCCCACGGGCTTGCGAATATGATAGCCGTAAGTGCTGCTCCTACAACGTGCCAGCTTACGCCGCCAAGCATTGGTATAGGTATAAGGAGGCTTGCTGCAATGTTTATGGTCTGGAGCACGAACATGCCTGCTGCCATTACACCGAACATGGGCAGGTGGTCTTCATTCATATCCTCCCGTGCCCATTTTATTGACCGTGCGATAAAAATAAGTGCAATTGCCCAGTAAAACGCTGCCTGGTGAATTGGTATGTATCCGTCAGGAATATGCATATTATTAAACCACCATAGTAATTTTTATTAATATTTTGCAAATATGTATTTAGTTAGTGTTACAAATATTCAATTTTGTAATACTGACGTACATAATAAATCGTTATAGTATTTGTAATTTTTGCATGGTCTGTGGGAAGCCTGCTATTACGGTAATATTTTGATAATGCATTCCATACACGCGATGCTGAGGGAAATCTTTTTATTGAACTACAAACATGAAACAAAGAATATCCTGGTAAGTTAACTCCTTACCGGAGAAGCTTAAGACGTAATTATAATTAATTGATTATATAATAGGAGGATAATTTATGGCAGGTCAATTGGGCGGACAGCCGATTGTAATTTTAAGGCAGGGAACAGGCAGGACACGTGGAGAAGAAGCACAAAGGTCTAACATAATGGCAGCAAGGGCTATTGCCGAAGCAGTCAGGACAACCCTTGGTCCGAGAGGAATGGACAAGATGCTCACTGATCCGGCAGGACTTGTGACCATCACAAACGATGGAGCAACTATACTTGATGAAATGCAGATTAAACATCCTGCTGCCAAGATGGTAGCCGAGGTTGCAAAAACACAGGACAAGGAAGTAGGGGACGGGACTACCACAGCCGCCGCCCTGACAGGTGAACTCTTAAAAGGAGCGCAGGGGTTAATGGATCTTGGTGTCCACCCCACAACGATTATTAACGGGTATGTGCTTGCAGCCAGGAAGGCAAAGCAGATACTTGCTGATATTTCCATACCTTCAAATGACGATAACCTGAAGAAAATAGCCGAAACCGCACTTACTGGAAAAGGCGTTGAGTTTTCAAAAGACATATTATCAGATATTGCGGTCAGTGCCGTGAAATCGGTTATAAAGGATGAGAACGGGAAAAGGAAAGTTAGCATCAAGGACATTTCCATTGAGAGACGGGGTGACGGGAATGTATCTGATAGTGAACTGATTCAGGGAATTATCCTTGACAAGACAAAAACCCACCAGAGCATGCCTTCAAGGGTAGAGAATGCCAGGATAGCGATTCTTGCAACACCTATCGAGGTGCCGGAAGCTGAGTACAAGTCCGGGATATCTATTGATGCGCCCGGACAGACCAGGATGTTCCTTGAGCAGGAAGAAAAACAGATACGGGATGCTGCCGATAAAGTTATTAAAAGCGGGGCTAACGTTGTTTTCTGCCAGAAAGGTGTGGATGCGCTTGCACGGTATTTCCTTGCCAAGGCAGGTGTTTTTGTGACCCACCGCGTGAAGAAGAATGATCTTATGAAGCTGTCGCGGGCGACTGGCGGGAAAATTATCTCAAGCCTTGATGATATCAGCCCTGAGCTGCTTGGTGAGGCAGGACTTGTCGAGGAAAAGATGGTTGGTAACGGCGAGATGATATTCATTTCAGAATGCAAGAATCCTGATTCTTATTCCATACTGCTGCGCGGCGGCACAGAGCATGTGGTTGCTGCGCTTGCAAGAGCAATGAATGATGCATTGCGTGTAGTTGGTGTGGCAATAGAGGATGAGAAAATCCTTGCAGGCGGAGGAGCGCCGGAGGTTGAACTGGCACTTCGTCTCAAGGAGTATGCGTCCACATTGGAAGGCAGGGAACAGCTTGCTGTTAATGCGTTTGCTGATGCTATGGAAGTTATACCTAAGACGCTTGCTGAAAATGCAGGGCTTGACTCGATTGATATGCTTGTTGAACTGAGGAGCCAGCATGAACTTGGGAATAAGTATGCAGGGCTTGATGTTTATGAGGGCAAGGCTGTGGATATGCTGAAGAATAATGTTATTGAGCCGTTGCGCGTGAAGACACAGGCAATCGCATCAGCAACAGAAGCTGCTAATATGATTCTGCGTATTGATGATGTTATCTCGGCAGAAAAGAATACTAAGCCTAAGGCTGACGGGCAATACTGAAGTTAATGTGAGGTAAACCTGAACTGCTGATTTATTGGCAGGGCAGGTTTTTGTTTTATTTTTATAACGCTGAATGACGTTTAGAGTTACAACGTTGGAGAGGTGTTATTATGGCTTGGTGGGACAGGGATGGGATGTGGTTGAAAAATATATTTCCACTCAGTAACAAATGACCGAAAAACGTTTATAGGCGAAAAACGCTAACAAGCCCTGTATCCTTCAAGTACGGGGTATAGTGACCTTGTTGATTTATTCATTTGTATAACCCCTGTTATTTTTTACCCTTTGGCTTTTGTTTCTCGGCTTTTACTTTTTGCTCAACCTTTTTCTGCACGGTCTTGATCACATCCAAATAATCCCGCTCTGCCGATGAAAGGGTTTTTGCCTGAAACTTCTTATATTCGGTTTTTACTTTATCCAAGGCTTTTTCATGGCTGATGCTTCCTGCATTTTGTAATAATTGTTCGCCGGTCGCCGTCAAAATACCGTCCAAATGCAGAGCCCAGTCTTTCATTATCATAGGGATCTCCCGTTCTGCTTGTCGCTCTGCAAAATCCAGATACCCGGAAACGATTTGGTTCAATGCTTTGAGTTCTTTTTCTTTCAAATAATTCTTAGCAATTACAGCATCAACTAAATGAGGTCTATCGCCCGAAAATGTCATTAAACCCATAAATTCTTTTTCTGCGTCAACACGCGAGTAAATAAGCTCGGAAGCCGTCTGTCCGTGAACCGCATAATGAATTTTGTTTTGCACTTTTTTAAAAAACGCTATAGATTCATCGGCATTCGATTTGTAGTCAATGCTCGTGGCATAAATATCCAGTATTTGGCGGTAAAAAACTTTTTCGCTGCTTCGAATATCACGAATGCGATTAAGTAGCTCTTTCCAATACCCTCCGCCACCGGCTTGCTTAAGACGCTCATCGTCCATAACAAATCCCTTTTGGATATATTCCCGCAGGCGTTCGGTTGCCCACTTTCTAAATTGGGTGCCGCGTATTGATTTGACCCGATACCCTACGGAAATAACGACATCGAGATTATACAGATTCACATCTGACATCTGGGTTTTTCCCTCTATTGCGCCGTGTTTAGTGGTTGTTCGGAATTTCCGAATAACCACAGTTTCATCTAATTCACCATCAACGAAAATATTTTTAATGTGCTCACTGATAGTTGATTTTGCTTTACCAAACAAAGAAGCCATCTGCTCTTGTGTTAGCCAAATAGTTTCATCTTCAATACGCACCTCAATCTTCGGCGTACCATCATCAGCTTGATAAATTATTATTTCGCTATTGGGTTTATGATTGTCCATATTATTTTGCACCTTCAATATCACCCACAATTTCATCAATCGCTGTTCTAAGTTCGCTTTGTCTTTTTACTATTTGAGAAATTTCTTTATTTAACTCTTCAATATCAATAATCTCTCGCATATCTTCTGCCACGACATAACTTGAAACGCCAAGATTATAATCATTTTCTGCAATCTTTTCGTTATCCACTAATTTAGTGAAATATTTTGTATTTTCGCGAGTTTTAAAAGCATCTAAAATTTTGAGCCGATTTATATCACTTAACTTATTTTTGCTCCCACCGCGCATAAACTCAGCAGAAGCATCAATAAATAAGGTTTTATTGTTATTTTTACTTTTTTTAAGAATAATTATACAGGTTGCAATAGTTGTTCCAAAAAATAAATCAGGAGGTAATTGAATAACTGCATCAACATAATTATTATCAACAAGATATTTTCTAATCTTCTGCTCCGCTCCACCACGATAAAGAACGCCTGGAAATTCAACAATTGCAGCAGTTCCACTTGTGGACAACCATGAAAGCATATGCATAGTAAAAGCTAAATCCGCCTTACTCTTTGGTGCAAGAACTCCAGCAGGAGAAAAACGAGGATCATTAATTAAAAGCGGGTTAGCGTCCCCCTCCCAGTTAATCGAATATGGCGGATTGGAAACAATCGCATCAAAAGGTTCATCGTCCCAATGTTTTGGGTCGGTAAGTGTATCACCGTGAGCAATATCAAAATTGTTGTAATTGATATCATGCAAAAACATATTTATACGGCAAAGGTTGTAAGTTGTCAAATTGATTTCTTGACCATAAAAACCTTGACGCACATTTTCTTTGCCAAGAACTTTAGCAAATTTAAGAAGCAAAGAACCTGAGCCACAAGCGGGGTCATATACTTTATTAACATCCTTTTTGCCAACAATAGTAATTTCAGCCAAAAGTTCACTAACTTCTTGAGGAGTATAAAATTCCCCCCCTGATTTTCCAGCACTGCTTGCATACATAGTCATTAAAAATTCATAAGCATCGCCAAAAGCATCAATTGTATTATCAGAATAATTTCCAAGACGAAGTTCATTAATGGATTCTAAAAGTTTAACAAGTTGCTTATTTCTTTGTTCTACCGTATTTCCCAACTTATTTGAATTAACATCTAAATCATCAAATAATCCTTTTAAGTCATCTTCACTTTCTGTTCCTTTAGCAGAACTTTCAATATTTTTGAAAACATTTGATAAAGTTTCATTTAAATTAGAATCATTACGAGCATTTTTTGTAATATTCTTAAATAATTCACTTGGCAGAATATAAAATCCTTTTTCTTTAACAGTATCAGCTCGCCCAAATTCTGCTTCTTTATCAGATAATTTAGAATAATCAAAATCTTTTTTTCCAGTACGCCTTTCATCATCATTGATATAATTAGTTAAATTTTCGCTGATAAAACGATAAAAAAGCATACCTAAAACATACTGTTTAAAATCCCAACCATCAACACTACCTCTTAAATTGTTTGCAATTTGCCAGATAGTTCGATGCAGTTCAGCTCGTTCTTGTTCTTTTGTCATATTAATTGCCTTTTATAAATTAAATCTCCTGTTATCTGTAAACTATCTAATAGACTTTTAATCTTATTTATAGCCCTATTAATTACATGAATATGTATATTCCTGTCATCTTTGAACTTTTGTGCTCAAGCAATTTCTGGATACACCTCAAATCAATACCGCTCTTTAATATTAATATAAATGTGCTACAAATAAGAACACTTGCTAATCACTATCTACATCTCAACTGAAAAAAATACTCATAAGACAGAACGATAAAACCCGTTAAGTTTATAATTACACATATTACAAAACAATATCATGCAGTTCAATAAATTATCAACAATTAATATAAATTTATAAACGTTCGTTCTTTTTGTCTTCCATATTTAGTATATATGTATATAACAAAAAGGAAGGAAGGATTGAATTAATAATATGCTCCATCACGTTTTAGTAATTATATTCCGTCCTTTATTTTGGGTATGTCTGTATGAAACTTATGTTGCGTGATGGAAACATTAAAAATCGATAAGGGCGTACATAATTATTTTGTTTCTAATATGACAATAAATAATTTTAAAATCAAGGATTAACAAACAATAATGAATTTATAACGTTCATTCTTTTTATCATACCTATTTATTTGATATGTATAGTTAAAAAATACGGACATATTGAATTAATGATATGACGCTTGCCGTTTCAGATTTTATTTCCTGTCTTTTTTTGGATATTTATATATGGTGTTGTTGTCGAATGGTGACAGCCAGATATTTAGATACGTTCGATGTGAAAACAAAAAATTCAATTTAGAACCTTAACTCTGCTGTTTAGGGAATATCCCCAGTCCAAGTTTTTCATCCAACTCCCTTACCTTCTTCGGCACCTCAGTAATCAAACCCTCCTCTTTTA
>PGYG01000053.1 GCA_002839545.1 Candidatus Methanoperedentaceae archaeon HGW-Methanoperedenaceae-1 | reverse complement strand
ATTTTCCTGACAAAAATGGTGAAAAAGGTATATGTAGTCCACAGGCGGGATGAGTTACGGGCTGAGAAAATTAACCAGGAGCATGCATTTAAAAACCCGAAAATTGAATTCGTATGGGATTCGGTTGTGGAAGAAATTGCCGGAAGCCAGGTTGTTGAGAAGGTAATTATCAGGAACGTAAAAACAGGTGAATCCTCTGAGTTAAAAACAGACGGTGTGTTTATTTATATCGGGCTTGACCCGAACACCGGATTTGCAGACGTTGAAAAAGATGAATGGGGATTTATTCTCGCTAATGACAGGATGGAAACTTCAGTAAAAGGGATTTTCGTTGCAGGCGATTGCAGGAACACGCCGCTTCGCCAGATAGTCACGGCTGTCGGGGATGGCGCAATCGCAGCCGTATCTGCTGAAAGGTATATAGAAAAAATCTCGAAATAAAAAAGTAAGCCGCGTATTGCAAAGCAATACGTGGCACGATACGGAAAATTAAGTATTACAGGTTCCCTGATAATTCAGAGTCAAACTTTCCGCTGTTTATAGCTTCAATAGCTTCCCTGGACTTTAAACCTTCAAAAGTCACACCAAGCGGAAGGCATGAACCTACAACAGACTTCACTGCACTTTTCAAAGACTTCGCAAAAGTGTCCGTCTTTTTCATGCGCGCAATATTTACTGCCTGTTCTAATTTCAGGTTTCCCGCAGTCACGGTGTTGGGTGTTCCCGAACCTTTTTCGATTCCAGCCTCTTTCATTATTAATGAAGCGGTCGGGGGAGTTCCCACTGTAACTGTGAACTGCTTTTTATCATCGACTATTATTTTTACAGGAACCTGCATTCCATTGAAAGCCTTTGTCTCTTCATTAATCTTCTCAATAATTGCTTTTATATTCACGCCAAGCGGACCAAGCGCAGGACCAAGTGGTGGACCTGGTGTGGCTTTACCGCCTGAAACCAATGCTTCTACAACTTTAACCATGTTTTTATCTCCTTTACTAAATAATTATTATTCTGTTTCTTCACGTTTCAATACTCTCACGTTATCGCCGCGAACCGTTACAGGGATTGGGACCATCGCTTCAAACAGTTCAACTGTAATTTCCTCATGGGTTTCGTCAATCCTCTTAACCCTTGCTTTTTCACCCTTAAACGGACCTGAAATAAGCTCTACTATACTGCCCTCAGTAATACCTGTAACTGTAAGTTTCGGTGTCAGGAAATGTTCGACCTCAGAAAAACTGGACTGTCCCTTCACCAGCGCCCTTGCATGGGGCAGTGTCTGGATAGCCTGGTCAACAACTTCAGGGCGTGAGGCTTCGACAAGAACGTATCCTTTCAGTTCGTCAGGTGCAAGTATTGCCCTGATATCAAGGTGTTCTTTTTTAGCTACTTTTTCAAGAAGGTTGGCAACTGCTCTTTCCTGGTTGGCTGTTGTTTTGATTACATATATGGGATGTTCATCATTCATTTTAACCATCCGGGCATCTCAGCTACTACCAGATATATGAGAAAACCGATGAATCCAATCAAAAGTATGCCAGCTCCGGCTACTTTTGCAATAACCGTAAATTCGGCTCTTGTGGGTTTTCGCGTCAATTTCAGAACCCGCAGGTATTCGCCTAATCTCAAAGGCACATTTCCCGGTGCTTGTTTATTATCTAACAATCTTTTTCACATCCATGATCTTAATATTAGAAATGAGTGGAATAAAAGCTATCCTAAAATAATAGCAGCCATCAATTACTTTCAATATAAAAATACTTTTCTATAGGGTGACGATCATTCCACCTTCTGCCAAAACATTTGAGCCCCTGCATATTCGATCTGGCACGATAAGTTTTAATTCATCCTGAATCCTAGTATATATAATGTCCATCGAATCAACCGTATCGGAAATGGCAGCCGAATTAAGCCATGCGATAGGCTTACCTGAAGACAAACTTCTCCACCCTGGCATGTTATCTTTCATTGAAAAGGAAATACGGCTTGCTGAAGCAGATATTGCTGACCTTATAGACAGATATAATGTTGCCTCAAAAGAGGAACTTTATGAAGCAATAAAATATAAAACAATACCAAGCCATCCCGCATGGGAAGATTATATTGTCTGGAAGAATAAGGAAAAATACATCAACGAGCTAAAATCACGCCTTAACAAGGGACGATAGATGCTTTTAACGTACCAGATTCTTGAAAATATAGCAAAAGCTGAGTTCCCAGACAATGTTGATATGATAAGCGCTTTTAAAGAAGTCCTCGGATTTATAAGAGATAAACTGCACAATCAAGCAACTATATAGTGATTTATTTTAGAATATATGAGCGTTCAACCACCTTTCCTCCCCATGTCCATGCACGAAGCAAAAGAGCAGAGCCTCCATGAATTCGACATAATCCTTGTAACAGGCGATGCCTATGTTGACCATCCTTCATTCGGTACTGCGGTAATCGGGCGGGTGCTCCAGGATGCTGGCTACAGCGTTGGCATCATATCCCAGCCTGACTGGAAAAACGATGCTGATTTCAAGAAGCTGGGAAAACCGCGCCTCTTCTTTGGTGTTACTTCAGGAAACGTGGATTCGATGGTGAACCATTATACTGCCAGCCTGAAAACACGAAGTGATGATGTGTATTCACCAGGCGGAAAAGCAGGACTCAGACCTGACAGGGCAGCGATAGTGTATGCCGATAAACTGCATTCTATTTTCCGTGATACCCCGATTGTGCTTGGCGGCATTGAAGCCAGCCTCAGGAGGTTTGCGCATTATGATTACTGGTCTGGTTCCGTACGGCGGTCTATCCTTGCAGATGCACCTGCGGACATACTTGTGTTCGGGATGGGGGAGAGGCAGGTTGTCGGGATTGCGGAAAGGCTTGCAAAGGGTGAGGATATTAAAAACATCACAGATGTTGCAGGTACTGCCATCAAGATTGAACTTAAGAAATGGCGCGAAACGGAGCATGGGGATTATGTTGTAATTCCGGGTTTTACTGAAGTTGAAAGTGACAATGAGCAGTACGCAAGGGCTTTTGCGCTTCATTATAACGAGCAGGACCCGATTCGCGGAAAAGCGGTGGTGCAGGTTCACCCGAAAACCGTTGTTATCCAGAACAAGCCTGCTATGCCGCTTACCACGGATGAGCTTGACCATGTATATGAACTCCCGTATACAAGGATGGCACATCCGTCTTATAAGGAAAAAATTCCTGCACTTGCTCCGGTCAGGTTTTCGGTTGTGAGCCACAGGGGATGCTTCGCAGCGTGTTCTTTCTGTGCACTGACACACCACCAGGGAAGGATTATCCAGAGCAGGAGTATTGGTTCCATTGTCCGCGAAGTTACTGGGATGACGAAAATGCCGGATTTTAAGGGGATTGTGCAGGATGTAGGGGGTCCGACTGCCAACATGTATTCCATGAATTGTGCGAGATGGGAAAAACATGGCGCATGTAATGATAAGAATTGCCTGCATCCGCTTTGTAAAAGCCTTGGTATATCCCATGAAAAGCAGGTTGAACTCCTGCGCCGCCTGCGTGAGATTCCCGGTGTCAGGAAGGTGTTTGTGGGTTCGGGAATCCGTTACGACCTTGTGCTTGCCGATAACAGACCCGGCTTCAGGGAATCCCGCCGGGATTCTTCAGGTTACCTTCGTGAACTATGCGCGCACCATGTAAGCGGACAGCTAAAGGTGGCGCCTGAACACGTGTCAAAAAAGGTCACGGATATAATGCACAAGCCGGGAAAGGATGTGTTTGAGCGGTTCAGGAATGCGTTTTCGGAAAAGAACCGGGAGCTTGGAAAGGAGCAGTACATTATCCCGTATTTCATGTCAGGGCATCCCGGCTGTACTGTGGATGACATGATTGAACTGGCTGAGTACATACGCGATAATAATCTCTATACAGAGCAGGTGCAGGATTTTACGCCAACGCCAATGACTGCTTCGACCTGCATGTATTATACAGGTATTAACCCGTTTACCGGGGAACGGGTGCATGTTGCAAAAGGGCGGGAGAAGAAGATACAGCGCGCCCTGCTCCAGTACAGGGACATGAGGAACCGTAAGCTTGTTCTGGAGGGGCTGGGGATGGCAGGCAGGGATGAACTGGTTGGTGGTGGGAGAGGTTGTTTGGTGGGGAGATAAAGGGTTAAATTTCTTTAAGGCATATCATCAACTGTACAAATCATACCGTTATACCCACTACCGTTCTTGATTAATGGAATCATCCAGCCGGATTGTTTCCCCTTTTGCCCTACTTCTACCACAAAAGGCACGTTTTTATAATGAACCGGTTGCAGCGTCTCTTTAGCCGTTAAATAATACGGATTGAAGACATTCCTTATACTATCAGGCAAGGTTTCCGTAATATTTTGCCCGGCTCCAACAACATGCTCCGTTTTTTTATTAGCATAACTGACAACATCATGCTTATCTGTCACGAAAATGCCTGTGTTGATACTGTTAAGGATAGATTCATACAGTTCCTTAAGAGCTTCGTTTTCGTCCTGTGCTTCCCTGTCCTCTGTAACATCACGGAAAACCATGACTGAGCCTATTATGTTATCTTTTTCATCCCTGATCGGGTCACTGCTTTCTTCAACCGGGATTTTTTTATTGTTTTTAGTAACCAGAACGGTCTGGTATGCCTTGCCGACATAGACTCCTTCCTCTATGGTTTTTGAAACCGGGCTTTCACTCCTCCCCAACTCGTTCAGATTCAAAATATTATATACTTCTTCAAGCGGCTTCCCTGCTGCTTTATCCAGTTTCCATCCTGTCATTGACTCTGCAACCGGGTTCATATAAGAGACGTTACCATTGGAATCCGCAGCAACCACACCGTCACCAATACTTTTCAGTGTTGTTGAATACCATTTCCTGCTCTCTTTTAATTTATTCTCCATTTGATGTTTGTAAAGGGCAATCTCAATGTTAATATGCAATTCCCTTTCCTTGAAAGGTTTAATTATATATCCAAAAGGCTCAGTTACTTTTGCACGTTCAAGGATTTTCTCATCAGAATAAGCAGTAAGATAAACAATAGGAACATTCACCTGCGAGCGTATTTGTTCTGCGGTTTCTATGCCGTCCAATTCTCCCTGCAATACTATGTCCATAAGTATCAGGTCTATATTTTTATGTTCTATAACTTTAACAGCCTCTTCCCCGGAAGAGACAACGGCAGAAACAACGTATCCCAGATTTTGCAGGGTTCTTTTTATATCCTCTGCAACAATGCTTTCATCTTCAACTACCAATATTTGTGAACCTATCATCCTATTTACCTCCTTTAAACGTAATATTAAATTCAGTTCCTTTGTTCCTATTAAGGTTAATTTCACCATTAAGCTGGTTTTCAGTAATTAACGTAACAAGGCGCAAACCTAAAGACTCCGTATTCCTGAAATCCACGTCTTCTGGAAAGCCTATGCCATTATCGCCAACTATAAGTTTGAACGTATCGCCGTTTTTACGAAGTGAGATTCTTATATCACCGTATTTATTGCCATTGAATGCATGTTTCAAGGAATTGGAAACCAGTTCACCGATAATTAAACCGCAGGGGATTGCCGAATCTATTCCAAGTGCAGCATCATCAACACTTATGTCCAGGCTGATTATATTCTTATCCATCGTATATGATTTGAGCAGGTTACCGAGAAGGTCGTTTAAGTATTCCTTAATATTAACTCTTGTTAAGTCGTTGGAATAATATAATTTTTCATGGACAAGGGCAATTGACATAATCCGGTTCTGGCTATCTTTAAACATTTCAAGGGATTTTTCGTCACTTACATACCTTGATTGCAGTCTTAAAATGCTGGAAATTACCTGCATATTGTTCTTGACCCTGTGGTGAATTTCCCGCAAGAGAACTTCTTTTTCCCTGAGTGCTGTCTCGATTTGTTCATTTGCTTCCCTCCGCTCACGCCTTATCACGGCTTCGCGCAGTTCCCGTTCAACCGCTGGAACCAGCCGCCATAAATTGCTTTTCATAACATAATCGTGTGCTCCCGCTTTCATAATTCCTGCGGCAACATCTTCCCCGATTTTCCCGGACACAATTATAAAAGACACGTCAAGACCTTTATCCTGCATGATCTTCAACGCTCCCAGCCCGCTGAAATGCGGCATTTCATAATCAGAAAGGATGGCGTCCCATTCCTGTTCCTCAAGGGCAGCATGCATGGCTTCAGGCGTATCTACACGCAGGTAGGACAGTGCATAGTCGCTGTGTTTGAGTTCACGCACCAGTAACAGTGCGTCATCATCAGAATCTTCAACAATCAACACATTAAGAGGTTTTGCCATAATATCTTCTTGTAGTAAATTCTATGTACTCAGTCTCCAAACTGTTTTTGGACATGCCGTTCATAATGGAACCCTGACAGTTTTTTCATAATGCATGCCGTAGCCGGATACGTGCACATTATGACTGCTTTTCCTGTATGGGATTATTCAGGTCTCCATCTTTTTTTATTATTTCGTCACCCAGAATGGTTTCTTATATTTTAAGTTACCATCCTAATCATACGCATGATAATGTCAGGAGACCGGATGTATATAAATGTATGCATCTAAACGGTTGTGTTTATTTTTATCATAACCTATAAATACACGTATAAATACACTTAAGAATATGGCACATAAAACATTGACAATTTCAGAAGAAGCTTATAAAGCGCTGGCTGAGCTTAAAAAAGATAAAGAAAGCTTTACTGAACTTATAAAACGTATCACTATGCCCCTCAGGAAAAAACGCCTCAGCGATTTCGCTGGTAAACTGGACGATGAAGAATTTGAAAAAGCAGCGCTTGAGGTCAGGCACTCCGGCTCTTCAAGGTTGGATAAAGTTAAATTGTGATGCTATGACAGTACTTGACACTAATTTCCTGATTGACCTCCTGAGGGGTAAAGAAGATGCTTCTGGCATGGCAGATTCTTTTGATGATCCGAAAACTACTGCCATAAATGCTTTTGAGCTTTACTATGGAGCAGGGCGCTCTGTTAATCCAAAAAAAGGTATATCGGAAGTAGGGAATTTACTGAAGTCGATTGATGTTCTTGAGTTTAATAATTTTACTGCGCAAAAAGCCGGGGAGATTCATGCGGAACTTATGAATTCAGGAAATCCTGTTGATATTATGGATGTCCTTATAGCAGGGATTGTTATCGCAAATAAGGAGGAACTTGTTACAAGGGATATTGAGCATTTCAGGCGCATAAAAGGTCTCAGGTGCAGGTCATGGTGAAATCCACTCATTCAGTATCTATGTTCCTTTTTTCATATTCAAAATAACTGCACACATCACCTGTACACCTGATTACTTTCCCTTTTACGGAATTATCGGATATTTCAAGTTCTATTGCGCTGGGTTCGGCAATTCCTGGTACGGTGGCACTGCCGGGTGAGATAAGCAACACATCTGTTTCCTCGATAATCGGGTGGTGGAAATGCCCGAATACCAGGACATCCACATCCATCTCCTTTGCAAGATAGCGCAGCCCGTCCGCATGGTCTGATGTCAATTGTCCTTTGTGGATAATCCCTATCTTAACACCTTCCACGTTTATGACCTTCCTTTCAGGCAGGAGTTCCAAGAGTTCTGGTACATCAGTGTCTCCATGGACTGCTACAAGTTTTCCCAGACCTGAGAGTTCATTATAACAGTCCATAGATTCAAAATCCCCTGCATGGATTATGATGTCAGAGTTTTTGATGATTGTGATAAGTTCGTCAGGTATAAGTTCAAGGAGTGACTGCCCGGGTTTGATGTGTGTGTCTGATAGGATGATGAGTTTCATATGGTGCAGTTATTTGTTTCTTCTGCAAAGAGATAATAATTACCCTTTAAATACATGTATAAATACACTTAAGGACATGGCACACAAAACATTGACAATTTGAGAAGATTTAATCGCCTCTGGCAGCGAATAAAAAAAGTGACTTATTTAACCCTTCAACACAAACAAGCCAATCCATGCTTCGCGTAACATTCCTAGGCACAGGCGGGACACTCCCCACACCTGACCGCAACCCATCAGCCATATTCATCAACATTCATGGAGACACCATGCTCTTTGACTGCGGCGAAGGCACACAGCAGCAGATGATGCGCGCTAAAACCGGCATGAAACTCAGTTCGATTTTCGTAACCCACTACCATGCAGACCACTTCCTCGGCATTCCCGGACTCATACAGACCATGTCCTTCAACGGCAGGACAGAACCCCTTGACATCTACGGACCAGCGTGGACAGAACAATTTGTCAATTTCCTCATCGAGCTTGGCTACTTCAGGCTCAATTTCAAGATAAACGCCCATGAACTCAAAGGCGGCGATGTCATCGATAAAGACAAATACTCAATCCGGGCAGTGGAAACAGACCACGGCATTCCCAGCCTTGGCTATGTCCTTCTGGAAAAACCGCGCCCTGGCAGGTTCAACAGGGAAAAAGCCATGGAACTTGGCGTACCTATTGGTCCTTTGTTCTCAAAACTCCATCAGGGAGAAACAGTCACTGTAAACGGGCTGGAGATTCATCCTGATGATGTCGTGGGACCGCTGCGCTCTGGCAGGAAACTCGTGTACTCAGGCGACACCAGACCATGTGAAGGGATTGAAAAAGAAAGCAGGGATGCCGACCTGTTAATCCACGACGGCACGATGGCACACGACCTCCATGAATGGGCTGTTGAAACAAAACACTCAACAACAAAAGAAGCGGCACAGCTTGCCAAAAACGCAGGCGTCATGAAATTAATCCTGACACATATAAGTTCAAGGTACTCAGAAAACACGAAACAGCTGCTTGATGATGCGAAAGAAGTGTTTGTAAACACCAGCATTGCAAAAGAACTCATGGAAATTGTAATACCCCTCCCGGAATAAATAAGCATAAATACCTTCCTGTGGATAACTAAATACTGCGATAAGTGATTGATTTGGACGCTGAAAAATCAAAATTAAAACTGGACATAGAACGGATAGGGAACACCCTTGGGCTTGACGGGTTCAGGATAAAAGAATCAAAAGAAAATGGTGCCAGTACCCTGATTTCCCCTAAATTTTACAACAAGGGCGTTTACAGGGTACAGAACACGGATAACGGGCGTCTTGAAAACATGGCAGTTAACATCGACAAGGTCGCAGCCGTCACCTACAATGGACTTGTGGAAGAGCTTGGTAAGGACTGCGTTGACATAAATCTCTGGAAAGACGTACCCGAAGGCGGGGCGATATTTTTCTATTCACTAAAGGTTGAAAAGGACTTCGTGAAATAAGCGGCTAAATAACACCCAGTCCTTTTATTCTTTCAAGAAGCATTCCCTCAACGATTATCGGGTTATCCTTTTGCGCACTTTTTAATGCATTGTCAAGTTTCCACTCCTTTTCCGAATAAATCGTAATCAACGGCTCGCCTTTCCTGACAAGCTCGCCTTTTTTCCTGTTAATCCACACACCTGCACCCTTATCAATGGGAGCGCCTGCAAGCCTTGCAATCTCAACTATGCGCTTGTTATCGAACTCAATAACATAACCGTCAGCAGGGGAAGCAATTTCCCCTTTATGTTCTCCTGGTATGAGGTCTTTATACGTTACGTTCGGGTTCCCACCCTGTGCCTCTATAATCTCCCTCAATTTTGAAAGCGCCTTTCCTGACCGCAGTGTTTCCATAGCCAGTTCCTTACCCCGCCCCTTAGTTGCAACTCCTCCCATCTCAAGCAGGATGCCTGCAAGAGCTGTGCTTTTTTCAATCAGGCTGTTTGGTCCTTCCATTGTTTCAAGGACTTTGAGTGCTTCCCTTACTTCGATAATTGGTCCGATAGTCCTTCCCACAGGCGAGGCTCCGTATGTCATGGCACACTCCACATTCATACCAAGCCTTTCACCGAGTTCTATCAGTTCACGTGCAAGTTTTTTCCCTTCCTGTATCGTCGGGATTTTAGTTCCCTGCCCGACAGGTATGTCGATAACCACAGAATCCGCACCTACGGCACCTTTTTTCGCCATTATTGATGCAAGAAGCTGGCAGTGCGGGTCAATAGAAAGCGGGTACTCGGCATGTATCAGCTTATCATCCGCAGGCGCAATATTCGTGGCGCCACCCCATGCAATGATACCCCCGACCTTTTCTGTAATGGATTTAATCTCGTCTAGAAGCCCGTTTGCAGCAACGATAGGAACTACAAGCAATGTAATCTTATTTCCGGGAACGCCGCCGATACTGTGCTTGTCCATGATTGGATGGGTTTCGAACTCTATTTTTTCACCTGTATCTATCATGGCTCTTGTAAGCCATTCAATCTCATCAGTGCTCAACCCGTGAATATACGTACTTGTAATGAAGGCTGTCATTTCGATATCGGTGAGTGTATCTCTCACAATATCCTGGACAATCTGGAAAATCTCTTCCTGCGTGAGTTTTTCCTTATCCATTATTTTTTTAATATAAGATACGGAACTTGGTTTTGAAGTAGGAATGATTTCAAGGGTCAGGGGGCATTCCTTGCCAAGTCTTTCGCAGCATTCCTGGTAAACGCCCACCGTCCCGACCTCAATCATGTCGCCGGTTTCAACAACTGCCGTGAGGTAACTGTGGTTCTTTAACTGTACACGGTCGCCGCCACGTACCCCGATTTCTTTTGCGTCTTCCAGATTAAGGACAACTTTGTATTTCCCTGTTTTGATTCTGATGGGTTGGACTTTTAACTTCATGGTACCGCCGTAAATATAATTGGTATTAGATTAAACAGCGTTTGGGATATTTACCATTATCTATTTTTATAGTTTTATACGGTAAATCTTTATATGCAAACACATGAAATGAAGTAATATTGATAATCGAAGGGATTATGAGGTGACATAATTATGAAAAGATTCGGAAATATTTTGCTTGCAGGATGTGTCCTGTTATTACTTGCGCTTACAGCGGGTATGGCGGCAGCGGTTGATGATAATGGAACTGGTAATGTTACGGATAACGCCGCAGGTAACGCTGCTGATAATATAACAGATAATGCAGCAACAGGAGAAGACGTTGCAGTACAATTAACGGATGAAAATATTGAAGATGGTGACGGGGAACTTGCTGACGACATAGAACCCTATGATGGTTCCGTGGGTCCGGGAAATGCCCTTTACGGATTGAAAATAGCCTTTGAGAATATTGATATGGCATTTACTTTTAACGAAAGTGAAAAACTCGGGAAACAGGTATCAAGGGCAAGAGCGCGTATTTCAGAAGCAAAGGCTGAATTGCGGAAGAACAATCAGGAAGCTGCAAACAAGGCTCTTGAATTATACGGTGCGCAAATTGAATCAATCAACAGGTCAGCCGCCGGGTTTAGTGGAAACAATTCAGGTTTATTCAATGCACAGAAGAATATAGTCAAGCACCAGTATGTACTTGCGCGGCTTCTTGAAGCAAATCCGAATAATACTGGTCTCCAGAGAGCTTACAACAACAGCTTGAGGCAGGAAGAGAAGTTTGAGGAAAAAACAGAGCGCAAACTTGAGCGTATGATTACAAAGGATAACCGCGTCAGGCTGAAAACCGTAAAGAAGGAACAGGTGCGTGAAAGAGAAGAAATTGAGGTAAAAGCTGAAGTTTCGGGAAACACAACAAAAGTTAAGGTTAAAGTGGAGTTTGTATCAAGCAGCACCGATAACAACACGCTCGCACAGGAAATTCTTGACAGGATGAAAATGGAGCGGGATGCAATATCAGGTTTAATAAAAATAGAGTCTAAAGATAAAGAAGAATCAGGAGATACTGTGGAGAAACTTAAAGCTGAAGCAGAAACAGTTGGTGTCGGCACGAAAGTCGAAGCCGGGTACGAGTTTTCTCTTGATACAGCAGATGAAACTGGAATCGTTGACGGCATAGCACAGAAACTTTCCTCTGTTACATCTGATGACATATTGGCTGTCCTGAAAATGGAAATTACGGAAATTGATGACCAGATGGAGAGCAGTGACAATGTAAGGGGAAAGGGGCGTGACATTGAAGACAAAGGTGTGGAAAAAAAGGGTAACATAAAAGGCAAAAGGGGCAGGGAAGATTAAATCAAGTAGAAGTAACTCCAAAAAAATGCAGGTGATATCACCTGCTTTTTCCTTTTTTTAGATTAATTCCAGTATTGTTTTCAGTTCATCCACACGTAACTGTCCAGGTGCCGTGGCTGTGTCAACTGACCCATAAGTCATGACAGAACCGTAAACCTGCGCAATCACACGTGAATGTTTGCCGATGTCACCCATTGCAATAGTACATACAGCGCCTTTTGCATGAAGCGTTACATCAAGCAGTCGCAGCACGTCATCAAACGAACCTGGCATCACGGCAAGTTTTGCAATATCAGCGCCAGCCGCAAATGACTTGTCAAGAACACTTTTCATAGCATCATAAGGCGGTGTTTTCTTGAAATCGTGGGTTGAAATAATCACGGTTTTTCCGCTTTTTCTGGCTTCCTTTACCACGCAGTCCCTGTCCTTTGCGCACAGTTCGATATCAACCGCATCTGCTAAGGACATAAGGGACAGCAGCAAACCGATGCGCTCATCCTCGCTATTTTCCCATGCACCGCCTTCCTGTTTCATGCGGTTGGTAATTATTACAGGCAATCCTGTTTTTTTAATTTCCTGAAGTAATGACACTGCTTCAGAATAATCATCAAGAAGGTCAATTCTCAGTTCAAGTAAATCGGCACCGAGTTTTTTTGCATTTGCTGCGGATTCTACCGGGTTTTTACCGATAGCAGCAACTATTGATTTATTAAGTTCAAGACTGCCGATGCGCACCATAATGGGATAAATGTCATTAATTTATGATAAGGGTTATCAATGCGGTACTGGAAAAACAAAAAATTAATCTTGTTTAAAATAATTGAGGTAAGGCAAGAGGGAAAATGGTAAAATGTATGGGAAAATAAAACGGGCTGTAACAAGTTTAATGCTTCCGGTTGAAGAAAACAGGGCAGGGGAATGTAAGAACTGCGGTTCATGCTGCACGCTCGTCTTCAAGTGTCCTTTCCTGAAATTTGAAGAGAACGGCTCAATAAAAGCAGTGTGTACGGTTTACCAGTTCAGACCTCCCCAGTGCATGAAATACCCGAGGGCAGAATCGGAAAAGGTACACCAGCAATGCGGTTATTATTTCAAGTAAAAAAGTACAAAAATAAAAGGAAGAAGTGGGAAAGCCCCTACTTCTTAACATTCCCTGCATGAAGTCCGCATTCCTTCTTGGTAGCATCCTCCCACCACCAGCGACCTTCACGCTCATGCTGTCCCGGAAGCACGGGCTGCGTACACGGTTCACAGCCAATACTTATGAATCCCTGCTCATGCAGGCTGTTGTAAGGAACATCATTATCCCTTATGTAATCCCAGACCTGCTTTGAAGTCCAGTTTGCAATCGGGTTGAATTTAATAAGGTTACCTGTCCCGAATGTCGGGTCTTTCTGGATAACCGGGACTTCTGTTCTTGTGCCAGGACTCTGGTCTTTGCGCTGTCCTGTTATCCATGCATCCACGGTGTTCAGGGCGCGCTTTAAAGGGTCAACTTTCCTGACATTACAGCATTCCTTGTGCCCGTCTTCGTAGAATGAAAATAATCCTTTTTCTTTCACGAGTTTTTCAGTATCGTCACGGTTTGCAAACCATATCTCTAACTCTATATCGTATGTTTCCCTTACTTCATCGAGGAACTGGTATGTTTCAGGGTGAAGCCGCCCTGTATCAAGTGAAAAAACCCTGAAGTTCTTACCTGTTTTCTTTGCCATATCAACCAGTACCACATCTTCTGCGCCGCTGAAGGAGATTGCGATATTGTCGAACTGCCCGAGCGCAAGCTCTATTATTTCCTGCGGTGAGCTATTTTCGTATTCCTTAGCAAGTTTTTCTATATCCATCTGTTCTACCATATTTATCATCCTGAATAACTACTCAACTATTTCTTTCCTGAATTTATCAAACCCGACACGGTCAATACAAATACCCAGTCTTTCGCCGATATTCGTATTCTTCTTTGACCATTCGATGATTTTCCTGAAAATTGCAACTGTTTCTTCTGCTGAATTTACATCAACCAGCTCTTTTCCGAGTTTCGGGTATTTGCCGATTTTCCCGCCGACAAATATCTTGTAACCTTTCCATTCCTCGTTTATGAGGTCTGTCGGGCACGTTCCGACACACGCGCCGCAGAAGTTGCACTTATCCCAGAGAATAATGGCTTTATCGCCGTCCATTACAATGGCTTTTTCCGGGCACATGAAAGTGCATGTTCCGCAGCCTGTACAATCATCCGTATCGATGGCAGGCTTAAGGATTCCCATTACACCGAGGTCGTTTTCCTGCGGTTTGGCGCATGCGTTCGGGCAGCCTGTTACTGCGAATTTTATTTTCACAGGCATATCCTCGCCAAAGAACTCCTTATCCAGCATTCCTCCCATTCCGTAGGTGTCAATGATACCGTAATTGCATTCAAGGTTTCCGGGGCATGAGATAATATTGCGCACGCGCGGACCGCATGAACCCGGCGGTGTTTCGTTATCTTCGAGTTCTTTTGTTATGGCATCAAGGTTCTTGATATGAATGTCAGGAATCTGTATTCCCTGCCTGGTTGTTATGTGGATATATCCTGAACCGTATTTTGTTGCAAGTTCACCGATTTTCGCAAGGTGTTCTGATGTCACGTTACCGCAGGGCATTCGCAGCCGTACAACAAACAGGTCACGCTGCCGCTGTTTCATGTAACCTGATTTCTTAAGGGATGCTACGTCAAGTTTTTCAAGACTCATGATTATCTCCTGAATAGTTTAATTCTTATATATACAATTCTGGCTTGCAGTTATGACCTTTAAAGCATATAACTGATGAATGAGGCAATATTTGTTAGTAACTCCTGCTTATTGCGAAACATATATGCAGGCACAACAGATAATTAAAAGATATAAAATTCGGGGAATATTATGGAAAATCATGTTTTATGGCTTAACAGGAGTGAAGTGGAATCGCTTCTTGATATGAAAGGAACACTTGGCGCGGTGGAAGAGGCGTTCAGGCAGCATGGTCTTCGGAAAACCCAGATGCCGCCTAAATTATACCTCTATTTCAAAAAGCATAACGGCGACCTGAGGACGATGCCTGCTTATCTTGAGGAGCAGGATATTACAGGGGTTAAGATTGTGAACGTGCATCCTGATAATCCGGCTAAAGGCTTGCCGACAGTGATGGCGCTTGTAGTATTGAATTCAACTGAAACAGGCGCGCCGCTTGCCGTGATGGACGGGACGTATCTTACGGATATGAGAACCGGCGCGGCAGGCGGGGTTGCGGTGAAATACCTTGCGCGGAAGAATGCAAAAACCGTGGGTTTTGTGGGTACAGGAAACCAGGCGCGGACGCAGTTGCTTGCGATAAGCGAGGTTATGGATATTGAAGAGGTGAAAGCTACAAGCATCTCAGATAAAATTAACCTTGCATTCAAAGAAGATATGGAGAAAAGGATAGGATGCGGGATAAATATCAAAAAGAGTATCAGGGAAGTTTGCGATTGCGATATACTTGTTACGACAACGCCTTCCCGGAAGCCTGTTGTGATGAACGAGTGGATTTCCGAGGGGACGCATATCAATGCGATTGGCGCTGATGCACAAGGGAAAGAAGAACTTGACCCTGCGATTCTCAGGCGGGCGAAGATTGTGGTGGATGATATTCCGCAGGCTTCTCATTCCGGCGAGGTAAATGTTCCGCTTTCAAAGGGCTTGATTAAGGCTGATGATATTTGCTGTGAGATTGGCGA
>PGYG01000052.1:17229-20465 GCA_002839545.1 Candidatus Methanoperedentaceae archaeon HGW-Methanoperedenaceae-1 | reverse complement strand
TAAAAGATCATACGGGTTCAAGAATGAAAAATATCGTAATACGATAATTTACTTAGTTGCAGGAAAATTGGATTTACCCACTCAATGTTAAAGAGAACCATTTTTTTCTTACAGCTTCGGCATGAATTATGATACTTGACACTCTCTCAAGCTGTTGAATTGATAACATTCGCAATGGAAATTTAACTATTGCACTTACTCCTGCTTTTTTTCCTGTCATTCGTTCATAAAATGATGTAAAAGTGACAAGGGCAAAATAAGCCTCTGACTTTCCGCCCCCAGTATCAACATGTAGAACATTCACAACATCCAGATCTTTCTTTTCTACCACTGATTCAATGCTGGACAGGAAAAAAGCAATCTGGAAAAGTCTCCATCCAGCATTTTGGATACCTTCATTCAGATAATAATTTTGGAAGGTTTCATTTGTTTTAAGAAAAGCCTCTTTTACGTTAGGGTTTGATTTAATTAAATTAAATCCTTTTTCAACCCTCTTTATTAAATCTGTAAACTGTTTTATAAGGTATTCACGTTCTTTCCATGTAATTTCTCTGCCAGCAACTTTCGGTTGAAACCCATCATTTATAGCATTTGTTGGAATATTTTTGTTGTAAATTTCCAAATATTTTTTCATTTCATTAACAAACCCATCTATAGAAGAAATAGCACCCTCAGATGACATCAAATTGGAAAAAGTCAAATTTAAGTTAGAAATGCTTTCTTTTGGGCGAATATTTTCTTGGTTAAATTTTCCAAAATGTTCAGTGACGAACTTCTTTTGACCTTCAACCCATTTTGCTTGGCAATTAATTGTGCGAAAATCATAATAATATTTTTGTGGATAATTTTCATATAAATAGTCATCATAAAATTCTTTAATCGATAAATTACCAACATCAATTTCAAGTTTGCAATTGAAGAGAGTTCTTTCAAATCCATCCGATTTTTTTTTATCCCCTTTTATTTTTGATGAATCTTGTTTGTCTTGCTCCTCATGTTGTTTTTGCTCCCGACTTTCGTTTTCATAATTAAATGAAATTAGCAAATCTTTTTCATTGAAATCTGTGGTATTTAAATGAATTTTAGCCTTCCAGAGGTTATCAGGAATTTGTTTATAAATTAAAGGGTCTTTATTTGCTGTTTCCTGTACTTGAGAGAAATCCACATAAAATTCTGGATTATGAAGAATATTTAATTTTAATATATGACTAAAATCCAGGCGCTTCCACTGATGTTTTTTCTCTTTGTGTGATTCTGGCTCTTCATTCGTCTGGGATGAAGTAATTTCTGACTCACTATTATTTTTTATCTGATAGTAAACATTGCCAGTTGCTTTGATTGTTACGTCAGGATTGGATTTAATTTCATGCCTTGCTGTAAGAACTGATACTTTTAATCTTGATGCACGGATTGATGCTGCTTTACCTTCATCATCCAATTTGACTTCATCTTCTACATCCCGTTCTTTTCTCGCTGCAAGGGTTCCAATCAAAAAAGATTTACTTGGTTTTTCGCTGATTATTTCATCTTCCGGGTGAGTGCCTGTAACTCTTGAAATAATATATTTAACAATATCATCTGCAAATTTTTCTTGTGATTGGATTGATACCATACTCGACTCCTTCTTCTTGAAGGAGAACACAATCTAAAATATACTTTTCGGTCAGTTTAAAGTAGGATGAATATTACCAAAAATAAATTATATTTAAAAGACATAATATATACGATCACGTAACATATTTTAAAAACATTTCAAATATTCGATAACAGCGCAAGCCCCATATCAGTCAGCTTAAACACATTCCCCTCAACTTTCAGGAACTCTCCCTGAATCAAAAAGTCCTTCTGGAAATCAAGCAGTGTATCATTAACACCAAGTTCCTTCTGGAGCGCACCCCTTTCCTTCCCGAAAACCCCGATGGCTTTAATCATCTTTCGCCTGAGCGGATGGTCAAGCGCCTTAACCCTGAGTTCATGTTCAATAACCGTGGCTTCCCTCGCAGTCGGCTGGCGGTCAAGCATTGCTTCAAGTTCATCATCATCTTCAAGGAACATCTCAACCCTGCACAGGAATGCCGTTATTTCATTATTCTCAATCTTAACATCAAAATCCTTGATAGTGGCTTTTGTAATGTTTCCCTTTGACTTGAATATCGGGAGTTTCTTTGCGTCCTCAACAGCGTTTTTTGCAGCATCTTCCCAGCTTTTCGGGGATGAACCAACAGTATCTATAATTTTAACAAACGGCATTTTCTCACCACCTCCTTATTGGGTTTTGTGTAAATAAAACCCACTAAGTCAATATTCAAAGATAGTACTTTATATTTTCATGAAATACATAAGATGAATAAATATGCAAAACATCGCCCTTATAACAGCAACATCCATAGAATCCCATGAACTCAGGCGCAGCATCCATCCTGAGCCTGAGGATAAATCAAAAGTAGTTTACGAGGGAGAATTGCATGGCAAAACTGTTTTCCTGACCCACTCAGGAGTCGGCAAGGTCAACGCAGCGCATTCTGTCACCATCCTGCTTGAAAACCATGATATTGACCTTGTGGTACTTTTCGGGATAGGCGGCGCATACACCCGGATGAAAGCCGGCGATATTGCAGTTGCAGAAAGTGAAAACTATGCTGAAGAAGGCGTCCTTACAAAAGACGGCTGGCAGTCAATGGAACTTACAGGATTTCCCCTCCTTCGAAAAGAAAAGGAATATTACAACACGTTCCCGCTGGATATGGAACTTTCACGATTTGCTATGGCTGCGCTGGAAGACACAGGTTTAAACGTCCATTCCGGCAATTTTGTAACGGTATCACAGTGTTCGGGAACCACAGAAGCAGGGCGGATGCTCATGAACCGCTTCAATGGCATCTGCGAGAACACAGAAGGTGCGGCAGTAGTTCATATATGCGCCATGTACGGCGTTCCGGTTATCGAAGTCCGGGGTATCAGCAACATCGTTGAGGACAGGGATATGGGAAAATGGGACCTAAAAAGCGCAGCCTCAAACTGCTGCAAGGCGGTAGCAGAGCTTGTAAAGAGGCTGGAATGAAAGCTCTCACGCTTGGCTATTCGCCATGCCCGAATGACACGTTCATTTTCTACGCAATGGTTCATAATAAGCTGGAAAGTGAACTGCGTTTCTCGGAAAGGCTTGAGGACGTGGAAACACTTAACAGGCTGGCACTCAAAACCGAGCTGGATATTACAAAAGTATCTTTCCATGC
>PGYG01000052.1:0-17186 GCA_002839545.1 Candidatus Methanoperedentaceae archaeon HGW-Methanoperedenaceae-1 | reverse complement strand
ATGCGTCCTTCAGAACTTGCCCGAAAAAAGATAGCAATTCCCGGAAAACTCACAACAGCTTACCTTCTTCTCAGGCTTTTTGCTCCTGATGCAACAGATGTTGTTGAAATGCCTTTTGACAGGATAATGAACGCTGTCGCGCTTGGCACGGTGGATGCAGGGCTTATTATTCATGAAGGCAGGTTCACGTATCCGAAATACAATCTTGTGGAAATAATAGACCTTGGTGAATGGTGGGAAAAAGAAACAGGTTATCCAATACCACTTGGCGGTATTCTTGCAAAAAGGGAACTCGGGGCTGATGTGATATTGGAAACAGAACGTCTTCTCAGGGAAAGTGTGGAATATGCGTTAAGGAGTCCTGGGAATACATGGGACTACGTTAAAAAAAATGCTCAGGAACTTGAAGATGATGTAATCAGGCAGCATATCGAACTTTACGTTAACGATTATACGCTTGATATCGGGGACGGCGCGGATGCTGTCGGTAAACTCTTTAAAACAGCAGAAGAACTGCACATAATACCTGAATCGTCAAACCCTGTTTTTATTGATTAGTAGAATTAGAGGAAGCTGTTTACAATCCGGTCAGTGGATTCCGTCCGCCCGCTTCCTTCATGAATTTTGATGGTCTTCTGGGCTTTCCTTTTATCAGGCGGGCATCCTGCACATTCATATATGAAATGAAGGAAACCTGTATCAGGATTTTCCAGTGTCTGCTTATGCGCATACGCCGTATTACAATCGCCGCACATGCCTACAACCGGGACTATCTCATTGCAGTGGCTGCACTTGGAAACTTTGACATCAATAACCTCATTTCTTGTATTTATTGCGGATATTGCGTATTCCTTATTCTCAATGTCAGGTTCCATGTCAATACCTTAATAATCAATAGGTATAATAAACTTTACGGGTTTATTAGGGTTATTCCAATATGGTGCACAACAAAACATTTATTCATTTTGACATTAATTACATGATAAACAGGAGAGATAGTTTGTTAGAACTAAATCCATTAAATTCAATTAATTATTCGCGAGCCCTTGAAAAAGCATGCATGAATTGCGGTGACAAACATCAGGACTGTTGCCCTGTGGGGATGGCAAAAGCCCAGATTAACAGCATGAACGACCTTTTAGTTGAATTTTATAAAAAAAGGTAAACCAAAACCTATTATATATTCCTGAATGTATTAGGGCATTGCTCATGATGAATATAGCAGTGCTGGTATCAGGAAGAGGCTCTAACCTTCAGGCAATTATCGATAATATCGAAACGGGCTGCCTCAAGGCTAAGATTTCTGTCGTGATAAGCGACATTGATAATGCTTATGCCTTAATACGTGCAAAAAAGCACGGGATTCAAGCTGTTTTCATCAATCCTAAAAATTTTGCGACAAAAGAACTATATGAAAAAGAGCTACTTTCGCTGTTGAAACAAAAAGAAGCTGGACTTGTACTGCTTGCAGGCTATATGAGGGTCGTGGGAGACACGCTCCTGTCTGCTTTCAGGAACAGGATCCTTAACATACATCCTGCCCTGCTCCCTTCTTTTCCAGGACTTAAGGCGCAGAAGCAGGCGTTTGATTACGGCGTAAAAGTTGCAGGCTGTACGGTTCATTTCGTGGATGAGAAACTGGATGGCGGTCCGATAATCCTGCAAAGATGCGTTGAAGTAAAAGAAGACGATACTGAAGAAACCCTTGCCGCCAGGATACTTGAGCAGGAACACACAATTTATCCCGAAGCTGTTAAACTGTTTGTTGAAGACAGGCTGCGTGTAGAAGGACATAAGGTAATAATCATAAATTAATAAAAAAGGAATAGTTATGCCATTAAGAACTGTTGACCCGGAAATTTATAATGTGATAAGGAAGGAAACTGAGAGGCAGAAGACTAAGCTCAACCTGATTGCCTCTGAGAACTATGCAAGCCTCGCAGTGTTACAGGCGCAGGGTTCCGTAATGACAAACAAATACGCTGAAGGGTATTCAGGCAAGAGGTATTACGGCGGCTGCGAGTTCGTGGATGTTGCTGAAGACCTTGCAATTGAGCGGGCAAAGAAAGTATTCGGGGCAGAGCATGTCAATGTCCAGCCTCATTCGGGTTCACAGGCAAATATGGCAGTATATTTCGCCATGCTGAAACATGGCGATACAATAATGAGCATGGACTTATCCCATGGCGGGCATCTTTCCCACGGGAGTCATGTGAATTTTTCCGGTAAATTATTCAATATAGTACCTTACGGTGTTGACAGGGAAACAAAAGCCCTTGATTATGACGCATTGATGGAGATTTCAAGGAAAAACAAGCCGAAACTTATTGTGGCAGGCGCAAGCGCGTATCCAAGGGAAATTGATTTCAAGCGCTTCAGGGAAATAGCAGATGCGGCAGGGGCGTATTTACTTACCGATATTGCACATATTGCAGGACTTGTGGCAGCAGGCATACACTCAGACCCTGTTCCTTATGCTGATTTTGTGACCTCAACAACCCACAAGACCTTAAGAGGACCGCGAGGCGGTATGATTATGTGCAGGTCTGAATATGCAAAGGAAATTGATAAGAACGTGTTCCCTGGCATACAGGGCGGACCTCTCATGCACGTCATTGCAGCAAAGGCTGTTGCATTCAAGGAAGCCATGAGTCCTGATTTCAAGGATTACCAGAAACAGATTGTTGCTAATGCGAAGAAGATGGCAGATGAGCTTAGCGGATTCGGTTATGATCTTGTGTCAGGCGGCACGGATAACCACCTGATGCTTATTGACCTTTCCCCTCTTGATATTACAGGAAAAGAGGGAGAGGCAAAACTGGGCGAGGCTGGCATTATCCTGAATAAGAACACGATACCATTTGAGACAAAGAGTCCTTTCATAACAAGCGGAATCCGTATCGGGACACCTGCGGTTACCACACGGGGCATGAAAGAAAAGGAAATGGTACAGATTGCGCAGGCAATTGATGAGACTATTATGAACATGGACGATTCAGGCAAACTCAAGGAAATTAACAGCAGGATGGTTGAACTCTGCAGGCAGTTCCCGATACCGTATGAGTGAGTAAAACATGCAGCAGCTTCCTGAGGTAACAGATCCGCGCGTGATTGACGGCAAGAAACTGTCGCGGGATATTGAGGCAAAAGTAAAGGAAGGCGTTTTGCATCTTGAAGAAGAGCGCGGTGTTAAGCCCGGTCTTGCCACAATTCTTGTGGGGGAACACCCACCTTCGAAACTGTATGTCAAGCTCAAGCACTGGGCAAGCAAGCGCGTTGGTATTTATTCGGAAGACCACAAGTTCCCTGAAACGGCAGCACAGGAAGAAATTATCGAATTAATCGGGAAGCTGAATAAACGCCCTGAGATTCACGGCATACTTGTCCAGCTTCCCATGCCGAAACACATTGATGAGCGGACTGTGATGATGCATATTGCGCCGGAGAAGGACGTGGACGGGTTTAACCCGCTTAATATGGGTAAGATGTTTATCGGGCGCGAGGGTTTTGTGCCGTGTACGCCAGAGGGTATTGTGCGGGCGCTTGAGCATTATGACATCGACCCTAAGGGCAGGGAAGTTGTGGTGGTTGGTCACAGCAACGTAGTCGGAAAGCCTGCCGCAATGATGCTTTTGAACAGGAACGCAACCGTGAGGATATGCCACGTGTTCACCAAAGACCTGAAAAGCCACACGACAGAGGCTGACATATTAATTGTGGCAACTGGCGTGCGCGGGCTTATCAAGGCTGATATGGTTAAAGAGGGCGCGATTGTTTTTGACGTTGGCATTACATGGATGGATGATAAGGTGTACGGGGATGTGGATTTTGAGGACGTTTTGCCAAAGGTGAAGCTGGTGTCTCCTGTTCCGGGCGGTGTCGGTCCGATGACGATTGCTATTTTGATGGAGCATACGCTTGATGCTGCGAGGATGCAGAGTGGGAAACAGGCAAATTCCTTATACAATGAGATAAATTAAGCGCCTATGAACGTCAGTTTCTCATCTCTTGCCCTCGTTAACGACCCGTTTGACTGGGCGTATGACCTTGAAGAGCTTGGTTTTACAGGCTGGGAAGTAGTGAGTGAGGGCAAACAGCAGTTAAATGATGAGACACTGTTGAAGATAAAGAATATTCTTGAAACCACTAACCTGAAATTTACACTTCATCTTCCTTTTTCTGACCTGAACCTTGCGAGCCTGAACCACCCGATATGGAAAGAGACTATTAAGCAGATGACTATGTGTCTTGGCAGGGCAGCGGATTTTATCGAGCTTGCGGTTGTCCATCCCGGACATCTTTCGCCTCTTGGCATGCAGGTTCCTGAACTGGCATGGCAGGCAAATATTGAGGGGTTAAGGGCAATATGTGATGCTGCGGCGGATTATGGTGTTACCATCGGGGTTGAGAACATGCCTAACATGAAGTTTATCCTCGGGAGGATGCCTGGTGAAATCCTTGGCATGATTGAGTCGCTTGAGCGTGAAAATGTCGGGCTTACGCTTGATGTGGGGCATGCGAATACGAATGGTTTGCTTCCTGATTTCCTGAAGGAGATGGATAGTGTGGTTCATGTGCATTTGCATGATAACGGGGGACGGACTGATGAGCATCTTGAGGTCGGGAAGGGTACGATTAACTGGAAGGAGGTTGCGGCTGGGCTTCGGGGGTATAAGGGGCGGATGGTTGTGGAGGCGCGCACGATTGAGGAGGGGACTGCGAGTTTGAGGGTGCTGGACTGCGAGTTTGAGGGTGCTGGAAGGGTTGTAATTAATGACCTCGGGAAAAGGTCGGAGGCTTCTGTAGTATGCTCAAGGGTTTTGAGCAATGGGGCTGAGGTTTGTGTTTTTATGAGGGGGGTTTTGTTCGTGTGTGTCCTGTTGTGTTGGCTTTAGCTTCGAGGCGCAGAATGCAGAATTACCACGACGTAGCACACTGATTGCGCGGATATGGCGGATTTCCGCGGATACGAAATACGTGCACAGGCAGAAATTATGAAAAGCTTTTTGATTCAATACAAACGGTATATGCTTAGTTTCATGAAACGCTTCATCAAGTAAAGGATGTTGAAACAAATGGCACTCTCACTTAACAATATGAATGAAAACTCGCTTGCTGTATTTGAAGATTACAAAATCCGCAGAGTATATGATGAGGAATCAGAAACATGGTATTTCTCTGTAGTAGATATTATTCAGGTGTTGATACAGCAACCTGATTATCAGGCGGCAAGAAACTATTGGAAGGTTTTGAAAAACCGCCTGAATAAAGAGGGAAGTGAAACGGTTACAAAATGTAACCAGTTGAAGATGATAGCAGAAGATAGCAAAATGCGCATTACCGATGTCGCTGATACTGAAACACTTTTGCGTCTAATCCAGTCCGTTCCCAGCCCAAGAGCTGAGCCTATCAAACTATGGCTGGCAAAGGTCGGCTATGAACGGATGCAGGACATGGCTGACCCGGCGCGTTCTCTTGACAGGGCGCGGGAGTACTGGCAGCAGCATGGGAGAAGCGAAAAATGGATCCAGCAGAGGATGATGGGACAGGAGACCCGCAACAAACTGACTGATTACTGGAAAGACCATGAGATTAAAAAAGAAGAGGAATACGCCATTTTGACAAACATCATTCATCAGGAATGGGCGGATGTTTCTGTAAAAAAGCATAAGGAAATGAAGGGGCTGAAAACGCAAAACCTGAGAGACCATATGAGCGAAGCTGAACTGATATTTACTGCTCTTGCCGAACTATCCACCCGGCAGATAGCAGAGACTATGGATGCGGTCGGCATGGATGAAAATAAGGTCGCCGGTAAAAAAGGCGGCGGCATTGCCAAAAAGGCAAGGCGTGAACTGGAAGCAAAGACAGGTAGAAAGGTTGTCACCGGAGAGAGTTTCCTTGCGCCGGAGTCAAAAAAGGCGTTGCCACCATCCAGGAGAAAAACCTGAAATAGGGCAAGACCTCCTGACAACTCTTTAAATATTAATCCCCCGGCGCCGATATGCCCCATGCAACCGCTTCACATCAAAATGAAAGCATACAGGTGACCGGAACGCCGCATCATACTGAGGCGCGCACGATTGAGGAAGGGAGTGCGAGTTGAGGGTGCGGGAAGGGTTGTAAGCGTGGTTTGAACGCCGTCATTTTGTGTTTATACTTACGTCTTTCCCGTTATCCTGACAGTAGTTTCTGTAACAACTATGAAATGTCCTGATAGGGAGTTTTCATATTTTTCAAGCAAGTCTTTTAGTACAGCTATTTTGTTTGCAGCCCGCTCATCTTCAAGGCGCAAAAGTATCACGCCTTTATGCGGTTTTTTCTCACGAAAAACAAGCTCGCCAAAATCTTTGTCATTTGTAATCAGTATGCGGTTTTGCTCGTTGGCTTTATGGATGACTTCTTTGTCATCCGCTCCCTTGATTTCGTCAAATACAGAAATTACATCATGATTTTGCTGGCGCAACCATTTTGTAACTGTCGGGCCTGTGCATTCATCCACAAGGAACCGCATCTAACAAGCCTCTGCTGTTAAAGGCATGAATGTGGTGTCTTTGAGTGATTCTGTTGCAAATAGTAAACAGGCTGTTATGTCTTCTTTTGTTAATCCTTTGTATTCTTCAAGGATTTCGTCCATAGAAGCGCCGTGTGCTAATAATCCCAGAATAAACTGTACTGTTAGTCTTGTTCCCCTGATAATGGGTTTTCCGGTCATGATATTGGGGTTGAGGGTGATGCGTTCAAGCAATTTATTGGATTTCATGGATTTTCTCCTCATCTATTATTTTCTTTGCTGTGATATAAAGACCATTGATTGTTTTGGTGTTTGCACTAAGTATTGGGGTGATTTGAGTAAGGTTTGGGCAGGGCTTCGTGGGTTTAAGGGGCGGATGGTTATCGAGGACTGCGAGTTTGAGGGTGCTGGAAGGGTTGTAATTAATGACCTCGGGAAAAGGTCGGAGGCTTCTGTAGTATGCTCAAGGGTTTTGAGCAATGGGGCTGGGGTTTGTGTTTTTAGGAGGGGGTTTTGTTCGTGTGTGTCCTGTTGTGTTGGCTTTAGCTTCGAGGCGCACAACACAGATTTACCGCAACGTGCTTTGCAGAATGATCTTCGTTATTGGTCACAAACCCGATGGAGCAACATTTGAAATTTCACCGCAAAGAACGCAAATGGCGCAAAGATTTCAATGCTATGCTTTGCGTTCTTTGCGCCCTTTGCGGTGGATTGGCGCTGCACATTTATCACTCTTTAAATATTAATCCCCCGGCGCCGATATGCCCCCATACAACCGCTTCACATCAAAATGAAAGCATAAAGGTGACCGGAATACCGCATCATCCCTAGGCGCCTTCCGGTTCCCCTGTGTTCAGTATCGCAGCTGCCGAGGCACTTCGCGGGTACGCTTTCGGTTCTCTTGATGCAGGATAAGAGGGGCACGGTGGGATTTGGAGCAGGTGGGGGGCTGGGGTTTGCGTTTTTGTGGGGGGTTCTGAAAGCGTGTCTACCTCAAGCTATGGAATTTGAAGAAACGAAACCGCGGATGGACGCAGATGAACGCAGATTTAATGCTTTGCCTAAAGAAATCACATGAGCCACACATTTATCACTCTTTAAATATTAATCCCCGGCGCCGATATGCTCCCGATGGGGGGCATTGAAATGCGCTTTCGCGCACTTACCATAGTGCTCTACTCTATTCTACTCTACTCTCCCCCGCGCTCCCCTCCTGTATGTGGTTCTATGTTTGTGGTTCTGTGGTGATGCTTTATTTATAAATATATAATAATAAATACGATTGTATCTTTACATAACTATGTTGGTAAATTGAAACGAGACTAAAAAAATGGATCTAACAAAAACATCAATGAGCCTTAGGTACAGGCACGTAGAAAAATTATTCGCAATTTTCAATAATATCAAAGCAATCCTATTAGAAACATATGAAAGAAAAATCCTCGTTTAAGAGAAATTGATATAGTAAATAGCAGATTATAAGTAAATATATGAATTCCCTTGATATGGATAAATTCTATGAAATATTAGCATTGATTCAATATAACTCAGAAAGATGGGGGCTATTACAATCATTATTAAAGACCTTTATCATCAAGGAAACTGATAACTTTGACATCAAAAAAGAACTTTCGGCAATAGAGGTGAATAAAGAAAAATCAATACTAGAAACCATATTTAGAGATTTTGATAATATAATTACAGCTGGACTTAATCTACAGACTATTGTAGAATATATTTTTCTTAGATACGAACCGTTTAGTGATATATTTTCTAAAACCCATCGGATTTCTCTAAAAAAATTTTTATTTATCGCATTTGAATTAGGGATGTTTATTAATGAAAATTCTATTAAAGTTAGTCTTTCTTCCTATCAATTTACATCTAAGGAAGAGTATGCGAATCTTAAATTTATTGCCTTTCCTGATAAGAATTATATTAACAACTGGAAACAAATCATTACTATTGACCTTGATGAATTTTTACTTAAAACCGATTCAATTACTAAAGAAGACATTGAAATTTTTTTAGAGATATATACTTTTGACCAACATAAATTACTTGAAGAACCTAATCTGAGATTTAAAGAATACCCCCTATTTCATTATGAAGATAAAATCATCTTTGTTAATCCTTCAATTTATCTGAAATACTTACCTCACAAAATAAATATAATGTTGAATAAATGCAAAAGTTATTCTGCTAAAAAAGGGAAAATATTTGAGAACATTGCATTAGATTTGATAGAAAGAATTCCATCTACGAAACTTGATGACCGTAATATTCCATATGATATTTATGAATTAGATGGTTTAATGAACTCAAGAAGGTCAACATGGTTTATTGAATGTAAAAGTAGAGATATATCTCCTGAATCTCTCTTGGGTGACTCTAAAAAGATTGCAAAAGATATAGAAAGAGCGATTGAAGATTCACTGAAACAAGGAACTAGAGCTATAAAATATAAAGATACAAAGTATTTCAGCAGATATAAAATAAAAAACCGTGTTGGAATCTTAATAATAATTGAGGGAATATTTCCTAATATAAGATTACCGAATATACCAGGTATTTCTAATCCGCTTGATGCTTGTGAATATCCAGTTTGTGTTTTTAATTATTTTGATTTAAAACTTATACTAGAACAACCTGATGCAAATATGTTTGAAGAATTTCTTATATGGAGAAGTCAAAAAAATATGCCTATATATGCTTTTGATGAATGTGATTATTGGGGTTTTTTTAATGACCGTTATAGGCAAAATAAGGAAGTTAAAAAGATGTTTAAATTAAATCAAGATTATAATCAAACTATCATATATAGTTCACCGAGATTTAATAATAAAAACTACCTTAACAAAATTATCGAAAATAATAACAAACTACAAGAATAAAGTTAATTTAAAAAAGTTATTTCAACTATACTTAAGAAAAAACTCAGGTGAAGTCCCCATCAATCCTTCTGAAATTCAAATGGCTGTTGAACATAATAGGGACAGGAAGCAAAAATATGAGCAGTTAATAAAAGGAATTGAAGATGATTTAAATAAGCAAATAATGCGACTTCTCGCGATACTTATGTTACAATCCCTTTCTCTGGGGTAATCACTTGATTTTATCTATATCATCTTTAACCTATCCCAAATTATCATAATTATGTTAAACCCCCACATCCATCTCCTCATCCGCCCTCACCTCACCCTTCTCATGCCTCTCCTCATACTTCCTCTGCGCCGCCCACAGCAGAGGTGCATCCTTGCTCCTCCCCTGACATCGCTCGTCAGCCTCTTCCTTATCCTCACTAACGTCGGCGTATTGATCGCCACCCCTGAGATTATCGCCTGCCCCTTCGCAAGTGAAGGAAGCTCTGATATCAGCTCCCTGCTCGCGCTCTCGATGCTCTGGGCTATCTGCTGCTGGTCTGTCGGGTTGATTATCCGCATCGTTATCTGGGTCATGCACTGCGAAAGCGAATCCGAATCCAGCTTACTCGGTCTCTGGGAGATAAGGCACACGCCCACCCCGAACTTCCTGCCTTCAGAAAGTATCGTTTTCAGGATGCTCTTTTATTTCGCCTCTCCGCTATGCGGCGCGAACCTGTGCACCTCCTCGATGACCACGAAAACAGGATAGGGAAGGAACTTATCCACATGCGTCTCGTTATACCGGTTGTTCTCCGTGCCCTCGCGCGCGTCGAAAAGCCAGTGCCCAAAAATAACATTACGGCGCCGGATGGTTGCAAACCAATATAAAACCGATATTAAGATTATCTTCTTGAATCACTCGGAAAACCACACAGGGCACGGAGAACACAGAGACAAGAACAACAACCCTCTGTGAACTCTGTGTTCCCTGTGGTTAGATGCGTTTGCCTGTACTGTTTTCGATATATTCAAGCGCCGGATGGACATGATAAAACCGGGTGCCGGGGTTTACGGCGCCGGAACATTATAAATATTTTACCTATGCCATTCACTTATGCGTAAAATACGCAACAATCCCATCCTCGCCAACACTGTCAATCCTCACAAACCCGAACCTCTCAAACTGCACAACCTTTCCCTGCTCACCAAGAATACCATGCTCGCCCACACCTTCATATTCACCATCAGGCGAAAGCACCCTGACCTTAACTCCATCAGGCGGCGCCCAGTGGATAATCCGCGCCTTCTCCTTCTTTACAAGCTCCATGCCAGTCCCGATAAACTTTGCCGTAAGCGGACTTGTACCTGTAATCTCGATGTTATAAAGGTCTTTTAACCGCAGTTTGTCGCCTGTACTTAGTTTATCCGCATCATTCCTGCACACAAGAACAGTGTTTCCAACAGGAATCTCCCTCACGCCGCCGCGCATGGGATGAACCGGCGCTCTTGCAACGGCATTTTCCTTACCCTCGATAGTCATAACAACAGGCTCCCACACAAAGAAGTACCTGTTAGCAATCGGGTCAATAATCTTCCTGTTCTCAGCATACAGCGTATCAAGGCTCAGGCTGATGTCAGTCTCGCTGAGTCCGAGGTCAATCATGAACTTCCTGAGCGCCTCAGGCAGTATCCCCCTTCTTTTAAGTGCCCGCAGGGTCGGGACGCACGGGTCATCCCAGCCAGAATATGTCCCGTCAGCTATAGCTTTTTTAAGTCCGCTTGTGCTGAATTTCCCGATATTTTCAATTAATTTTTTTGAGACCATTATATAGCCATTCTTTGAATCTAATTCTTCCATCGGATATTCTTGGGAAGCCTTTTTAAATCTTATATTACCTTTTTTTGTGTATCCGACTGCTACTGGATATCCTCTGCCTTCTTTTTCATAAGTGGATAGTGTTTCTTTATCAGGTCTTACGTATAGTTTAGGAACACCATATTTTAGACCATCTATCACCTTGAAGTTTTCTTTTTCGTCATTGTCATCTAATAAGCCAGCATCTAATTTCACCCTCCCCCAGTGCAGCGTCTTCGGGTACGTCCAGCCCAGGTAATTATAGATATACTTCTGCCTGCTCTCGCTGTCCATCAGGTCTTTTCCCCTGATGATATGCGTCACGCCAAGCAAATGGTCTTCCACAGCCCCTTCAAAATCAAGAAGCGGCCAGACACAGTATTTATCCCCGACTTCTTTTCTCGGATGCGGTGTCTTGATAATACGGAATGCTCCCCAGTCCCTGATAGCAGGGTCTTTATGCGCAATATCGGTCTTGATACGCAGCACAGCCTCCTGCTCGTTAAAATCACCTGCAAGCATCTTATCCCAGAACATGAGGTTTTTCGCCGCGCCCTGTTCCCTGTGCGGACATGCTTTTTTTGCGTCCTTTAATTCCTTGAAAGCTCCCTGCGTACAGAAACAGACATAAGCAGCATGCTTTTCGATTAGCTCCCGCGCGATTTCATAATATTTCTCCATCCTGTCAGATGCAATAACGACCTCGTCAGGTTTTGCGCCAAGCCATTCACAGTCCTCAATATACCAGTCATAAGCCTCAAGCATCGGGCGTTTGGTGACAGGGTCAGTATCGTCAAACCTGATAATGAATTTCCCGTTATATTTTTTCGTATATTCGGAATTAACAACCATTCCCCTTGAACTCCCAAGTGTAGCAGGACCGTTTGGATTCGGGGCAAACCTCATAACAAGCTTACCGTTAATATCAAGTTCAGGCAGTCCTTTATCCGGCTCCTTCTTTACCTTCAGTTCAGATATAAGCTCAGGCGCTATGCGATTCAATTCTTCTTCCCACTTATCCTGCCCCATTTCGCTTATTTCAGCAAGGACTTCTCCCATAAGTGAGGATACATCCTTAGCCCGCGACCTTAATTCGGGTTTTGCCATGACTTTTCCCATCACAGCACCGGCTTGCGGTACAGTGTTATATTTCACGGCATTTTGCAGTGCATATTTCTTAATAAGAATTCTAATTTCTTCTATATCCGACATCTTAGCCCTATTCGTCTCCCAATAATATTAAACTTCTGCGAAAATAAATAAAACAATCAATAAAGTATATATTGCTATCATTCATATTCAGACGTGGTGATATAAATCATGCATATCGAGGTCTCATCATTATTCGGCTTAAACATTTATACAGATAAAGGGATTTATATAGGGAAAATCAACGATGTTCTTCTTGAAGTCAAGGAAAAAAAGGCAATGGGTTTAGGAGTAACTAAATTAAATCCTGAAATGTTTGATACAGGTAAATCCGGGGTTGTTATTCCGTTCAGGTGGGTTACCGCTGTCGGGGACGTTGTCCTGATAAGGCATCTTGCAAACCGTTTCAAGAAATCCGCAGAACTTGAAGAAGATGTATCTATATCTGATGAAGATGAACAATAAACCGTGAATCACAAGTTTTCAGAAAAGGAGATGAAGGGGAGGGAGGTATATTCAGGGTTAAGGGTATATCCGCCTTTTGCAGTAAGGATTGACGGCAGGGGTTTCAGGCGCGCTCTTGCGTCACTTGATTTTGAAAAACCCTATGATGAGCGTTTCGCGCGCGGGATGGCTGATTCCACAGAACTTTTTTTCAACGAAAGCGGTTTGAATCCGCTGTTCGCATTCCTGTTTTCTGATGAGCTCAATATTTTTTTCCCGGAAATTCCTTTTAACGGAAGAATCGAGAAAATCAATTCAATAATCCCGAGTTTTATCTCATCTGCACTGACAATATGTTTAAACCTTGAAAAGCCGGTTGCATTCGATTCAAGGATTATCCCGTTGGGAAAAGAGGACATCTACGATTACCTTTTATGGAGACAGGCTGAAACATGGAGGAACCATGTAAGTTCCTATGGATTCTATACCCTGCTTGGAAACGGGATGTCTGAAAATGAGGCGGCTGCGTATCTTCGGAACAAAAAAGCAAGCCAGGTTCACGAACTCGTGTTCAAACATGGAATCAACCTTGCAGATACACCTGCATGGCAGAGATGCGGGATACTGGTTCACAGGGAAACGTATGATAAAACAGGATATAACCCTGTTAAGAAAACTAACGTTGAAACCACACGGACAAAAGTTGTGCAGGAGTGGAGCCCCCCGATTTTTAAAACGGCTGAAGGACGGAAACTCGTTGAAAAACTGGCATCCATGAACAGGTAATCATTTTACCTTATTCAGGTCAATTTTGCCAATACCATTACATTATATAATCTATAAAATAGTAGGGAAACAAAACACAGGGAATTATTACAAATGGATATCACGTTAATGTTTATCGCGGCAATTGCAGTAGCCATATTCATGGGTGTTAATATCGGCGGGAACAACGCCGCAGCCTCAATGGGCGCAGCCTACGGTGCCAAGGCGCGCACAAAGCTTCAGGCGGTTGCGTTAATTAGCGTATTTTCCCTTCTCGGTGCTGTACTAAACGGCGGGGAAGTTATCAAGACACTCGGAAGCGGGATTTTACCAGCCGGAACAATACTGCTTGAAGGGGCTGTTGTAGCAGTTGGCGCAGCAGGCATTACGATATTCCTTGCTAACATCATCCGCCTCCCCATCTCGACAAGCCAGGCAGCAGTAGGCGCTATTATAGGAATAGGGATTTTCTATGATGCCGCAAAAATAAATATGGACAAAATCAGCGAAATTGTTGCATGGTGGATTGTGACGCCAATCCTTGCATGGTTCCTTGCATATATTGTTGGCAAATATCTCTATACTGAAGTTCTTATATGGCTTGCAGACCACAGCGACTCAGAGGAATCCATACGTAAATTTTTGAATATTCTCCTCACGGTTTCCGGTTCTTACGTTGCTTATTCAGCAGGCGCAAACAATGCAGCCAATGCAGTCGGTCCGTTTGTGGGCGCAGGAGTGGTTACATCGTTTAATGGTGCGGTTCTCGGCGGTCTTGCAATAGGTCTTGGCGCCCTGCTCATGGGAGGAAGGGTGCTTGATACTGTGGGAAAAGAGATTACTGAGCTTTGTGTCATAAGAGCGACATTTGTTGAGTTCATTGCAGCAGGCATTGTCCATGCAGCCTCAATCCTGGGAATACCGGTATCCCTCGGAGAAATTGTGACTGCCGGAGTTATAGGGATAGGATGCGCCAACAGCGGCATGCATATCATGAAAGGCGAGACTGTTAAGAAAATAGCAATGGCATGGATAATCTCACCGCTTCTGGCAGGCACGATGGCGTACGTTTTAATGGTGGCAATATCTTAAAATTAAATTAATTTTTCTATCGCCAGAGCAACATCTTTAGTGGAACAACTGCCGCCAAGGTCAGGCGTGGTTTTTCCCGACTTCAGGACTTCATCCACTGCAATCCTGAGAGACTGCGCCTCTTTATTCCAGCCTGCCCATTCAAGCATCATCTTAACACTAAGTATGGCTGCTATCGGGTTGGCAATACCTTTTCCTGCAATGTCTGGTGCGCTTCCGTGCACAGGTTCGAACAAAGCGTACTTTTCACCGATGTTTGCACTCGGGCAAAGTCCCAGTCCACCCACAAGGGCTGCTGAAAGGTCGCTTAATATGTCGCCAAAAAGGTTTGTCGTAACTATAACATCATACTTCTCAGGGTGCAGGACAAGGTCGTATGCCATTGCATCAACAAGCATTTCGCTGTATGATGTGTTGTTCCTTTTTGCAACGTCAATACAAATATCCCTGAAAAACGAACAGGACTTCATGACATTGGCTTTATGCACAATGGTTAACCTGTTGTCCCGTGTTGCAGCTATCTTACAGGCGCGCCCTGCAATCCTCTCACTTCCTTTGCGTGTAATTACCCTTGTTGTGAATGCGCTGTCAGCGTGTATTTCCTCAATACCTGAATACATGCCTTCGGTATTTTCCCGGACAATGATAAAATCAAAATGTTTCTTGTTGTAACAGGGCAGGGTAACGTTCGGGAGCGGCGCAAACGGGCGGATGTTGGCAAATAGGTCAAGTTCCCGCCTTAATCGGACAAGAACGCTTTTGTAATCCGGGTCAGTTGGTGTTGTGATAGCGCCGAACAGGACGCAGTCGCATTCCTTAATAGTGGTAATATCATCATCCGTAATCGCAAAACCTGTGCGCTCCCACTTGCCGTACCCGATTTCGATGTTTGTTTTCTCAATATCAAGGTTAAACCTGTCAAGTACGGACAGGGCAGCAGGTATTACTTCCTTACCGATACCGTCACCGGGAATTACCGCGAGTTTCATTTTACCTTGTATTGTCGTTGTTGTTATTGTTGTTATTGTTGTTATTGCTATTGTTATCCTGCATATTTCCCTGCATGACCTTTGCCAGCATACGTATGGCATCCACAATTTCGTATTCCGAAGCTCCCCAGTGGACAACAGCGCCGTCTATACCATCGATATTAACCATACCGGATTTCTTGCTCTGGCAGCAGCGCGTGATAAAAGGTCTTATGGGTTTGTAGAGTTCTGCTTTTAGCGGGCACATATTGACATGCTTATACGTAAGTTCAGGGAACCTGAGTTCAAATATCTGTTTTGAGATATCGCATCCGACAAGTTCGGAGTTATCTTCAATATCCACGTCAGTATCAAGGTATTTCCCTTTCAGTTCTGAGGCATGGCATGGGAATACGACTTTTTCACCTTCGAACTGGCGAAGGTCAATTAGTTTTTGGGTAAACCTGACGTTTAATTCACCAAGTATCCCGCTTTTTACAAGCCTTTCAATTGCAAATGCAAGCCACGGCGGCTCAGGCGGGATAATATCAATAATCTCTATTTCCATTACCTCATGAAGGCTCGGGTCTTTTACAAAAGTGGTATGCCTGTCCATACCTTCAAAAACCACTGTATTTACCGTTCCATTGCATATGGATATGGCAGATTCGATAAGTTTTGTCCTGTCATGTGAGTCAAGCTTTTCTTCGAATTTTGCAACCTGTTCCCCTCCTGCCACCAGTTCAAGTGATACAAGTTTTTTCAGTAATCCCTCGCCCTCGCTTTTCACTTTATATATTGTATAGCCATCGTTATGCTCGTAAATCAGGTATTCAGTCGTGAAATAAATAGGACCGCCGATTCGTCCTGTCGGGTCGGTTCGCGTCATCCCCACGCCTTTATAGTCTGCCGGGAAAATCATTGTAAAGCCTTCCTTTTGCGGTGTTCAACAAGACCGCCGTCTGCCAGTATATCCCGCAGGAAATCGGGGAGTTTTGAACCCTGATATGTATTATTTTTGCAGCTCACTGTTCCCTCACCAAGGTTTATTTCTATGGTATCTCCTTCTTCACAATCAGGTTTTGCCTCGATTATGGGCAGTCCGATATTGATAGCGTTCCTGAAAAATATCCTTGCAAAAGATTCTGCAACAACGCATGTGATTCCTGCGTGTTTCAGCGCCAGAGGTGCCTGTTCCCTTGATGAGCCGCACCCGAAGTTCTTGCCTGCAACTATTATATCGCCATTTTGCACTTTTTGTGGAAAATCCGGGTCGATTCCTTCCATGGCATGTGCTGCAAATACGCTCATGTCAGTTGTTCGCAGGTATTTGCCTGGAATGATTACATCGGTGTCTATATTATCGCCGAATTTCCAGATTTTGCCTGAGATACGGGTTGTGTTCTTGTCATTCATGGAATGACATGGTTATTGTCAAGGTCTGGCATAATCATTTTGGTGAGAAGCTAAGTACTTCTTAATCTGGTTCCGATGAACATTGCGTTTTGGTGACGGTGTCGGCTTTATATCGTGCA
>PGYG01000051.1 GCA_002839545.1 Candidatus Methanoperedentaceae archaeon HGW-Methanoperedenaceae-1 | reverse complement strand
GCCCTACTTCATTTGCCAAGGTGGCGGAGCGGCCAACGCAATCGCCTGCAGAGCGATAACACCTCCGGTTCGAGTCCGGACCTTGGCTTGTATTTTTTTTATTTTCAATACAGCCACAAAGAATAATCTGGCTAAGAAACGTTAATGTACCATCGATACTAACTATATTCTGATAAAATGAATGAAGTAAAGACTACCATTAACCTTCCTTCAAACTTCCCTTTATCAGTAAGGGTCAATGAGGGTGACCTACCGTCTTTCATCAAAAAGACACTTGCAGTTGAACTTTACAGGGAAGGAAAACTATCACTTGGTAAGGCGGCTTAACTGGCAGGAGTGAGAAATAAATGGGAGATGCTGACGATACTTGATATAAGCGGCATATCCATCCACTATTCTATTGAGGATGCCGAAGAAGATTTGAAAACCCTGAATGATATAACAGATTAGCATGGACGTTGTTTCTAATTCAACTGAACACACTGGCTTGTATTTTAAATTTTATATCTCTAATGGGAAAACGGGAACAAGCCATGTTTTTGTTAAATAAGAAGTTCTTTTTGGTACAGGCTTTTAATCTTTATAATCACAGGTTTTTTACAACCTCTGAATCCAATATTTCTTTACGTTTTTTCCAGTCCGGCATAAGAGCATCCAACATATTATAGAATTTTTTATCATGATTTCTATGTTTTAAGTGTATTATTTCATGTAATATTACATAATCAATACAGAATTTTGGAGCATCAATTAGTTCTGTATTCAGTAAAATTGTTTTTTTGTTTTCAATGCAAGAACCCCACCTGGCTTTCATTAATCGCATTGAGATTTCAGGTTTTTCGATATCGTATTTTTTAACTATCTTATAAATTCGTTCCAGAGAATCATTAAATACAATCAGTGTTTTTTCTTTATACCATTGCTTTATAAGTTTAGATTTTCTGGTTGAGTTATTTTTATCTTTAATAAACAGATTAAAAAACCCTCTCTGGCACTTAACACACTCTTCGTTAGATTCAATAACTTTTAGCCGATACTGTCTTCCCAGATATTTAAAAGTCTCACCGCTTACATATTCAGGTTCAAATTTTATTTCAGGAAGGGTTTTTTTGAAGTATTCTTTGTTCTTTAAAATCCACGATGCTTTTTTTCTTACAAACTGGTTTATTTTTTCAATTGGAACGTCACGATTTGCAGAAACCTCGACTAATAAATTGGGTTTTAAATTAAGGTTGATATTAGATACATTTTTTCTTGTAAGCGTATATTCTATCTTGTGCCGCCCATAAGTAATTTCGTGTTTTACCATCGTCATTACCTAATATCTTTTGACAGAAATTGATTTTATAATTTCAATTATCTTGTCTATCTGCTCAATTGGAAGTTCCAAATTGTATTCCTTTTTGAAGTCAAATAAAAGGTCGTCAATTTCCTGGGCAATTCTGTTATGGATATCGGTATTGTCATGGAAATCAACTTTCACATGTTTGTCAATAATTGATTTTACTTTTAAGGAAATATCTGCTATAGGTTCATAAAGCCCTCTATCTTCGTTTATTTCATAGACTTGCTCTTTTATGACCCCATAGAATGCCTGAGCGTTCGGATCATTTTTGATGCTTGAAGGATATGCGATTCCAGAATCTCCTTTTCTGTAATCCTCTACAATTCCTTTCATTTTATTCAAGTATTCTCCTTCAGATATTCTTGCTTCTTTATATGCCCGGAGAACTTCCTCAATTCTTTCAGAGAATTTTCTGTATAAAGCAGGATTTTCATCCCATTTTTCACTGATGCTTTTTGACATTCTTGTTCTGATTGCATCGGCTTTTGCTCTTTTTGAACCAAGACGTTCAAGTTCTTTCTCAAAATTTGTTTTATCAAGAATGTCCACAGGATTTGTAATTCGGATTATTTCTTCTGCCGAAATGTAATTATCCATCAACTTTTGCATATGCGCTTCGTATTCCTTGTGGTCTATGCCGTCAGAATACCTTATTTTGACTACTTTTCTTAGCTCCTGGTAAAACTTTAAATCTTTCTTATATTTATCCAGTTCGTCTTTGCTTAATGCATTATATACTTGCTCAGATTCAAGTGCAATTGACAAATACCTGCCAAAGTGGCTCAGCATATTGTAAAAATTATCCCGAAGTTCATCATTTGCTAATAGAACCTCATATTCCTCAACATCGTTCTTGCTTTTTACAGGAATAAAAATATTGATGAGGTCTGTATGATATTGCCTTAAAGAACCGATTATGCTGATAACGTCATATAAAGCACCTTTTAGGTCTTCAGGATCAAAATTTTCCAATCCTGCTCCAGAATACATATCCATTGCTTCATCAAGTTTCTCTAACAAACCCCTGTAATCAATAATAAATCCAAAATCTTTGCCTTCATATAATCTGTTTACGCGAGCAATTGCCTGTAGAAGCGTGTGCTCTTTCATCGGTTTGTCCACATACAACACGGTTGCGCGCGGGGCATCAAAGCCCGTCAATAGCATATCAACAACAATTAACAAGTCAATTTCATCGCCATTGACAAATTCATCTTTAATTATGTCCACATACTTTTCTTCATCGCCGTATTTTTCCATCATCCTGTCCCAGAATGTTTTGACAAGATCCTTTGATTTCTGGTCAACAGCTTCATACCCTTCCCAATCATCCGGCGCGGAGATTACAACTCTGCAATTGATGTCATTTAACTCTTCAAATGCTTCCAGATAGCGGATAGCTTCTATTTTGCTGTTTGTTGCAAGCATTGCCTTAAAATTGGCGCTTTTAGTTTTGTAATTATCAACAAAATGCTGGTTAATATCAAATGCGATCATATTTATTCTTTGATCTGACGAAGCAATTTTTTCAAACCTGCTCCATTTCTGCTTTACTTCTTCTTTTTGTTTATTATTCAGGTTCCTTGTAATAATATCGAGTTTCTGGTCAATCGCCTTTTGATTGACTGTCTGCTCAACCATTTTACCTTCATAGAGAAGAGGTACAATCGTCTTGTCCTTTACACCATCTGCAATTGTGTATTGATGAATTATTTTACCAAATTTGATCATGGTGTTCTTTTCTTTTTTCATCAAAGGAGTGCCGGTAAAACCAAGATAGCAGGCATTGGGAAATACATTCTTCATTTTGATATGCAGTTCACCGTATTGTGTCCTGTGCGACTCATCGACCAGGACAAATATATCTCTTGATGTCGTGGCTTTCGTCTTTTTCGATGCAGTATCAAATTTATGGACAAGGGTTGTGATTATATCAGCATTATTGTCTGCGATTAGTTCGATGAGGCGATTGCCCGATGTTGCCCTGGTGGCTTTTAATCGTGTGTGGTTAAAAGTATCCCGGATTTGCTTATCTAAATTTTTACGGTCAGTGACCACGATCACTCTTGGACGTTCGACAGGCAGTTCAGATAGTAAATATTTTGACAGCATGACCATTGTTATTGATTTGCCTGACCCTTGAGTATGCCAGATAACACCTGACGTGCGATTTCCTTCTTCGTTGTTTGTATTGATCGTCTTGATTATCTCTTTTACAGCGAAAAACTGCTGATATCGGGCGATTTTTTTCATATCCAGGTCATAAACAACAAAATATTTCGTGATATCCAGCAGCCGTTGGGGATGGAACAAAGAAACAATGTTTTCATCCTGCACAGTTTGTTTTCTGTTTTTGACAACTTCACTTAAGATATTCTGATGCCATTTCTCGTCCTTTTCTTTCCAGATTGACCAGAATTTCGCAGGTGTTGAAATTGTAGCGTATTTTGTCTCGTTCTTGTTTGTCGCCATTACAACCTGGACAAACTTGAACAACTGCGGTATGTAATCCCTGCCCTGGTTTCTTATCATCTGCGATATTCCCTGTCCCATTTCGATAGATGCTTTCTTGCACTCGATTACTGCAAAAGGGATTCCATTGACAAATATAACAATATCCGGTCTTGCATGGTCTTTGGCATTTTCCCTTTCAACAGAAAACTCTTCCACGACATGAAAAACATTGTTTCCGGGATTTTCCCAGTCAATAAATTTGATTGTAAACGACCTTTTCGTGCCGTCAAAAAGAGTCTCTTCGTATGAGCGCCCAAGCATCAGGGTATCGTAAATTTTCTCATTGGTCTTAACCAGGCCATTTCCCAGACCTTCATCAATATCCTTCATTGCCTGCTCAATGTTTTTATTGCTGAACTTGAGTTTTTTGCCTTTATATTCGAAGGAGTTGATTTCTTCAAGTTGTTTTTTTAGTATTGGGTTTAGAAGCACATTGTATAAATTGCCTCTCATAGCTTCCGCATCTTTTGAAGCGATTATCTTATAGCCCAGATTATTCAATACTTCTATTGCAGGTTTCTGAGAAATATTTTGTTCATTATAATCGTCAGGATTTACCATTTTAATCTACCTCCGCTCTTACTATTCCTGTAAGCAGTAATTGCATAAGACCTTTCTTTTGTTCATTTAATTGGAATAATTTTTTAGTCAGTATTTCAATTTCATCGTTTTGAATTGATATAACTTGAGCAACCTTTTCCTGTTCTTGAACTTGGGGTATGTTAACTTGTATTTTTTTTAAATGTTCTCCGTATAAATGTATAATTGTTATGCCTTGAGCTTTCCTAGCAATATCAAATTTCTTGATATGGGTTAAATAATATGCTAAAAATGAAGAGTTAAAAAGAGATTTATCATTTCTTAAAATATTTATATCTCCACCTAATAAAACCGAATTTTCCTCTATAGCTGTTGCATTGGCTAAATCAATACCTGATGTGGTTGTAGAAGCGGGTATTAATACATCACCTTTTTGCGAAGGTACGCCTTCAACAATATTTGTTTTTGATATTACTTCTTGGATTACTTCTGAATAAGTAGTATAAAGTTCTCCATACAATATACATTTTTTTTTCCCATTTATAGATAATTTTTCCTTAGATAATCCAGAACCCTTCATAAATTTACAGATGTCTTTTAATTGAAATTCTTTCCAGTCATCAGTAAATTCGGGAAATCTAACTTTTCCTGTAAGAAGTTTCTGCATCAACCCTCTTTTGAACTCCTTTTTCTCTTCAATGAGTTTTTCTTTAAGTTCGATTGCCTTATCCCATGAGGAAAGAATTTCCTCGATTTTTTGTTGTTCGGCGCGGGTGGGGGGAAGGGGGATTTTAAAATTCTTAATATCTTTTGGGCTAATATGGGGAATAGATGAAGCTGTTTTTGCTGTATCACAATACCTAGTAAAGTAATCGCTACAAATAAATTCTTTCAAATAGCCCATATCTATATGATTTGAACGGACTCGTGCAACTCGCTGCAACAACAAAGCTGGCAAATCTTTGTTTGATAATCTTGCAAAGCTTCTCCCAACCAGAGAACCATCCATTGCAATTACAATATCCCCTTCATTTAAAACATATTGCTTCAGTTCAGAAGTTACACTTTTCCAATACTTTGTATTTTCGTCTGTCCAATCAGTTTCTCCTCTTTTTACATTAGAACCACGAAGTAATTTCACTCCATCTTTGGAATATTGATTGCTTGGGAAAGGAAAACCAGTTAACAAGTCAATTTCTTTTTCGAGTGGTTTCACATCCCACTCCTCAGGAATAATCCCCACCTTCGTCTTTCTATACCCTTCAGGAACTTCCCCATTTCTTATTTTCTCAATCCGTTCCTTAATTTCCTGCTTCATTCAATTTCCCCCTGCAACAATCTTTTCTTAGGCTTTTCTTCTATCTCTTTTATGCTTTTTTCAGGCAATTCGAGATATTCAGGCATTGTTCCGCCAAGCTCTTTTATTGTCTGCCTAACTTTTTTGCCTACAACAAAGTGGGTCTTGTTAGCGTTCTCTTTTCCCCGGATATTTTCGCGCCTTAATTTGTCATCAGTCTGGGTGGCTCTGAACAGGTTGGCTGCAAGCTCTGTGCTTCCCATATGATCCAGGATTTTCTGGTTTTTATCCAAACCTTTTCTTTTATGTATGTCTTTAACACCAAGCCCATTGTATAATCCCTGATAGCCTTTATTCTGGAATATTGCATAATCTTTAGGACTGTCAATGCCTGACATATTCGCAGCTTCTGCAAGGGATTTATTATGATTCTTCAATTCATTTCGAATCGCAAACCGCTTCTGGTCTTCTATAAACGCCTCATCATTCTCGCGCTCTCTTGTCTTTACCGCAAAATATGTCTGACCCAGAGCAATTATTTTCTTCCTGGGATCTGCGTTTTGAACAATGAGATAACAGGCATAACGCGATAACATAATGTCATCAATTTCTCTTTTTGCACCTTTGCCCGCCACGATCAATTTGCTGACGTCAGCAAAATGTTCTCCGATATCGTTTTTTGCATTTTTGCAGGATTCCTTTGCCTTCTCGACCACTTGCAGGAAATTGCGCCATTGTTCATATTCAAGAATATCTTTTAAATCACGCGCATACCAGAATTCAACACCATCTTGCGTATGTTGTTTTGCCTTTTCAAAATCGCTCTGGGAATATTTTTCTATGTCTGGCATATAAGATCACCTACAACCTGGAGTGATGAATAAGAATTCATACCAAAATAATCTGCGCGAATCTGCGAAATCTGCGGATTATTCGACGATATTTTATCCACAGATTGCGCAGATTTTCGCAGATTCGAAATATCCACGAAATCCATGTCATTGGTGGATTCAATCCATCTTTGAGGCGAAAGCACAAAATAATTATTTCCAGCTTCACTTCTAAACCTCTCGAATTCGACGGGTTTAAAATCGGGGTTGTTGAGCTGTTCCCAGATACCCAGGAATTTTGTCATGGGGCACTCCTTTCGGGAAGAACAGCCCGCACGACATCAGCAAGCTGTTTCTCAGTCGGCAGTTTGCCCTTCATATCCGCTGGCAGTTTCGACTGGAGTTGATAAACTGCAACACCGATGGGATTCTTCTTGGTGCGAAGGGCATATTCCACTTCCACGTCGTCCTTTTCAGCGCAGAGGATGATGCCGATAGACGGCTGATCGCCTTCACCGCGTTGTGTATCATTGAGTAGATTCAAGTAGAAATCCATCTTGCCCGCATATTCCGGCTCAAATTGTCCGACTTTCAGTTCGAAAGCCACGAGCGCCTTGAGGAAACGGTGGTAGAAGAGCAGATCGATGAAATATTCTTTCTGGCCCAGCGTCAGCCGGTACTGGCGACCCACGAAGCAGAAACCATAGCCAAGTTCGAGGAGGAACGCTTGCAGACGGGAGATCAGTCGATCTTCCAATTCACGTTCCTTCACTTCCCGGCGGATTCCGAGGAATTCCAGGTTGTAGGAACTCTTCATCATTTCATCAGCCTGCTCGGCCAGATACTCCGGCAGGGCAAGGGGAAAATTGTGTGTTTTCTTCTCGATCACGGCGCGTTCGTAAGCTCCGGTTTTGATCTGGTTGAGCAGGACGTTGCGGCTCCAGCCGAATTGGGCAGTGGCGCGCAGGTAATAGAAATAAGCGCCGGGTTCTTTGACCTTCGCCATCAGTTCCACATGATGCCACCACGGAATCTGCGACAGCAATTCTCGTGCAACCTGCGCGAGAATATGTTCCTGCTTACTTTCTTCAATACCATTCTTCAATTCTCGCGCAGCTTGCGCGAGAAAGTCTGTTCGGGCATGAAGCAAAACAAATTGACGCATCCTCCAGACATTTGAGGGAGAAAAACCACGCATTTCCGGGAACATGCGCCGCAAGTCAGCCGCCACCATTTCCACGATAGCATCGCCCCAGCCCAGTGTCTGTTGTTTCTCCACAATCCCACGCCCAATGTCCCAGTAGAGCTGGATCAGGTCGCAATTGACCGCACGTGCTGCACAGAGGCGGGCAGATAATACGCGGCCTTTCAGTTGCTCAATGAACTGCCGGTATTCCGGTGATGCGATGGAAACATCTTGCGATGTATTCATTTCCCGTCCTCCAATTCTCGGATGTTCGATTCTGCTCATTTTTATCACCCCATCTACAACCCCAGTTCATCAAGTTGCTTCTGCATCTTAACTTCAACTTCTGCAAGCTCCAGTTTGATGTTTGCGATATTTTCCTTGACTGCATCCATGTCAACAGGCTTTTCCTCCTCAAATGTGTCCACATATCGCGGAATATTCAGGTTATACTCATTTTCCTTGATTTCGTCAAGTGTGGCAACATGCGCAAACCTGTCAATTTCTTCGTACTTATCATAAGCATCAACAATTCTCTGGATATCCTCTTCCCTCAGGTTGTTCTGGTTCTTTCCCTTTTCATAGTGCCCGTCATTAGAAGCATCAATAAATAGTACATCCCTTCTGCTCCGGTTTTTCTTGAAAACAAGCACACAAGCAGGAATTCCGGTTCCAAAAAACAGGTTTGCAGGAAGCCCGATAACAGCATCAAGCAGGTTTAGGTCAATTATCTGCTTCCTGATTGCTCCTTCTGTCGCACCCCTGAAAAGCACGCCATGAGGAAGGACAATCCCCATCCTTCCGCCTTCTGCCAGAGAATAAAGCATGTGCTGTACAAAAGCATAATCACCTTTTGATTTTGGAGGAACGCCCCATTCAAACCTCCTGTAAGAATCAAGTGAAGCTTCCATTTTAAAGTCAGCTTCATCCCCGCTTCCTGCAAAGCCCATAGCCCATTTATCAAGGCTAAAAGGGGGATTGGCAACTACAATCTGGAACTTTGTCAACTGCCCGTCATCAAGGAACAACGGATTTGAAAGCGTATCTCCCCACGCAATATTTGCATCATCAAACTTGTGCAAAAACATGTTCATCCTGCAAAGCGAATGAGTCTGCCCGTTTCTCTCCTGCCCGTAAACTGCGACCTTTCCGCTTGGAACCTTTTTAGCAGTCCTGATTAACAGCGAGCCAGAGCCGCATGTGGGGTCATATATCCTGTCATTCTCTTTCGGCTTTACAAGCCTTGAAATTAATTCAGAAACTTCTGATGGCGTGAAAAATTCCCCGCCCTTTTTCCCTGCATCAGACGCAAATTTGCCAATCATGTACTCATACGCATCGCCAATAACATCTGCGCTTCCGACACTCGTTGGTCTCAAGTCAAGCGCCTTGAAATCTTCAAGCAGGTGCTTTAACATGCTGTTTCTGTCTTTGGTTTGTCCAAGAATTGCTTCTGAGTTGAAATCAATATTTCTAAATACTCCCCTCAGTTTCATCTTGTTTTCTTCTTCTATATGCTCCAATGCCTTATTGATAACTTCGCCGACATTTGATTCGTTTCTTTTACTGTAAATATGGTCAAATGTTGATTTTTCGTCTAATACAAACCGATCCCTGGCTAAAGCGCGCTGTATTCTCTCTATGTCTCCGTCATACTTCTTTGTGTACTCTTCCACATGTTCTTTATAGGTATCTGATAAATACTTTACAAATAACATGACTAAAATGTAGTCTTTGTAAATTGATGAATCGATCTTTCCTCTAAATGTATCACACGCCCTCCACAGGGTATTTGAGATCGTTGTTTTTGATGTCTTTGGTTCCATAATTATTTCTCCATTATGATTTTATTTATGCTGGCTTTTGCAAGTTTTTCTTTTTCTTTCATTAAACAAGACAGTAACGTTTTTTCCTTCACTTGAAGTTGATTAAGTTCAACAATTTTCATTTGTACGGCGAGTGTTTTCTCTGAAATGTCTATTTCCCTAAGATGGTTTGTTGTAATCAAGGGTATTGTTGTGCTGATAGATGATTTGAAGAACTTTTTTTCAATAATTTCAGAATTTAAGAATAATGCAACAAACTCTGGTATGTATGTCTGTTCTTTTAATCGGATTATGGCAAAATTAGAAGGTATGACAAATCCTTCCTGCTTATCATTAATGCAAATTGCTGTATAAGGGGTTGTCAGCCGGATTATAATATCTCCCTTATTTGTAAGATACTTTTTATCGAGTTTTTCTTTGGAGAAGAATACATCTAACTCGCGCTCATTGAGTAATCCCTGAGGTTCAAAACTTTTCAGGGTTAACAGACGATACTTATGTGTATCCTTATCATTAGCATCAGCCCTTTTCCTCACAAGGACAAGACCTGTTTGCACTTCTGAGATGTTTGTTAAGTTCATTTAAATCAGTTCTCTTTTGGTTAGTACAGTTTATTATAATCAATGCCTTAAATAGTTTGCGATTATTTATGTACTAATACAAAAAGAACTGAGTGGTTTTAATATTTCGGTAAAATTCCACGGATAAAACCCAGTGTGGAAATTTAGCTGTCCCTGACTTTGCAAAACAATCCGAAATCGTTGAAATCAATAAAAATAAAAAAAAGAAGGGACTAAATCCCTTCCTCGAACTCTTCCTTAAATCAACCCTGAGTTGATAAACAGCCCAGAGAACAAAATCGCAATCATGTTCACGACTTTAATCAGTGCGTTCAATGCAGGACCTGATGTATCCTTGAACGGGTCACCAACCGTA
>PGYG01000124.1:1026-2465 GCA_002839545.1 Candidatus Methanoperedentaceae archaeon HGW-Methanoperedenaceae-1 | reverse complement strand
GTGTCGCTTGTATGGCAGATCGCATTTACTTTCATCGGATTTTTAAGTACGATGTATTTTGCGCATGCAGTGGGCGCAGGCGTTCTGGGTGCGTATTTCCTGTTTGTTGCATATTTTGGTATTATAGGTATTATGACCGACGGCGGTTTTGGCAGTGCAGCGATCAAGCGCATAAGCGAAGGTGAAGAACCTGATGCATATTTCAGTGCATTTGTTGTGCTGCGTTCTGTGTTCGTAACTGTAATTGTAGTTGTAATGATCGCACTTCGCAGCTATTTTTTAGATATTGATAATGCGGGCACATTCATCTGGCTACTGATAGCGCTTGTCATGTCGCTTTTGCATGGATCAGTTTCAAGTGGTATCGTTGGATACGGAAAAATGGGGATTAATGCTAAGGGATAGGGATAAAGATAAGAAGAGGTTTAATGGGAAGATATAGGAAAAGGATTATTAATACTTCCAGCCAATACTAAAAGGAGGCTTTATGAAACCGAGAACTGTTTATATAAATAAGAAATCAAGTCCGGTAAAGGCACTTAAGAAAGAGAAATACTTCAACCCCCCTGAATATCGAGGAATTTATAAAAATTTTAAAATTGGACTGGAAAATGAGATTGAGAAACTTAGAGAGGAGTGGAACCGAGAATGAATGGTTATCTTATTGATACCAACATTCTGATATATTATTTTGCAGATACAATACCTCCAAAGGAAATTGACACATTAGAACGGATTCTAAAGACATCATTTAATGTGTCTGTCATAACAAAGATCGAATTCCTGGGGTGGAAAAGACATACAGATGAAGGTTACGAAAAGGCAAAGGAATTCATAAGTTTTGCCCACACAATTCCTTTAAACAACAAAATAGCTGACATGGCTATCAAAATACGAAGAAAAAACAAGATAAAACTGCCTGATGCTGTGATTGCATCAACAGCTCTGTCAAATGACTTCACTCTTGTAACGAGAAATGCTAATGATTTCAAAGTTATAGAAAATCTGAAAATCTATAATCCTTATCAAATGATCGATGGATGAAACCAGTCTTTTGTCCAGATAATGCATTCCGGTACGTTTTTTAGACACGGATTTACACTGATTCACACAGATTCTTCTTACATAATGTTTGCCGCTCGGCGCCCCCTGTGACTGATCCTCCATCCTGCGCCCAACATTTATCAAAATATAACAATAAATATCCGGCGCACGATACGAACCCCGGACAACCAAAAGAGCATAAACCCATACAAGTAATAAGCTTAAAAACGATAACAACTAACTCAAAACTAACTCAATACGAACTCTCTGGAAGATTGTATCGTTAGTATTACCTACATACCGGAATTTCAAATGACCATATTTATTTACCAATTATATGATATAAGACTGCATCATAAAAACCACGAAAATTCATCCTTTCCAGCCTACTGACA
>PGYG01000124.1:0-966 GCA_002839545.1 Candidatus Methanoperedentaceae archaeon HGW-Methanoperedenaceae-1 | reverse complement strand
GTTCTGGGTGCGTATTTCTTGTTCATAGCTTATCTTGTCATCATTGGCTTATGACTGATGGCGGTTTAGGCATGTCTCAGATATCTATATATTACCCGGTGAATAACTTTATATCAATAAAGAGATTAGTGATTTTTAATGAAAATTGACTATAGGCTCGTGGTAGCATGCATTCAGGAAATAGTATAACTTGGGAAGAGAAAAGTCTGGACATAATTCCAAAAATCTCTTTTATATTGAAAATCGATAGGGAAAAATTGGAAAGAGATAGCATGAAAACATATCTCCATATTAAACTCATGCGATGTGAGGCTGAAATATTCAACCTTGCAAAAAAATATGGAATAGTATCTGTTGAAGATTTTGAGAAATTATATACAAAAGGAGAACTGGAAGAAGAGGGAACATGGGAAGATTTTTTTAAACTGGATCACCTTGAAGCAGAAAAAGATTCACTAAAAAAAGCTTTAGGGGTAATTTAGTGAATATATTCCAGAAAATATCATATATTGCTGAGGTCGAGTTTTCTGACATTGTTGAAATAGTAGAAGAATCAGAAGATAAACTGCGAATATATTTGAAAGATGGAAGCTTCATAGATATCTGGTTTTCAATGAAGATCATAGGAAGGTATGCATATCATTGGGAGCGAAGTCATATTGATGGGAAGATATATAGACACGATAACATCCCACATAAGAAGTGGGAATATGTAAAAACATTCCCAAAGCATTTTCACTGTGGTTTTGAGAAAGAAGTCACTGAGAGTTCGATTAGCAACGAACCCGAAGATGCAATAAGGGAGATTTTATTATTTAGTAGAAAGATTCTCCAGGAAAGTGTTTCTGAATCCACAACAGCGTGCTAATGCCGATATTCACCGCTGGTGCCAAATGTGGTTGATTATTCGTTTTTGACCGTACATTTATGATTATTAAATTATTAAAATCCGGCGCACGATACGAA
>PGYG01000050.1:8913-19763 GCA_002839545.1 Candidatus Methanoperedentaceae archaeon HGW-Methanoperedenaceae-1 | reverse complement strand
CCCTTCTCACTCAATTCCCTCAGGAGATTAACAATCACTTCCCGCGTCTTTGTATCAACCTCACCTGTCGGCTCATCCGCAAGGATAATAGCAGGATGGTTCGCAAGCGCACGCGCAATAGACACGCGCTGCTGCTCACCCCCGGAAAGTTCAGACGGCTTATGCTTCATCCTGTCGCCAAGCCCCATCATAGTCAGAAGTTCAACAGCCCTTTCCTTGCGCTTCCCCTTTGGCACGCGGGCAAACCGCATGGCAATATCCACATTCTCAAGCGCATTCAGGGTCGGGATAAGGTTAAAATGCTGGAACACAAATCCGAGCTTCTCACGCCTTATTTTCGGAGCCTCGCGTTCCTTAACTTTTGTAATCTCAACCCCGTCAATAAAAACACTGCCTGTTGTTGGCGTATCAAGCAGTCCAATCAGCGAAAGAAGCGTGGACTTTCCGGAACCGCTCACCCCTACAATGCTTAAAAACTCTCCTTTATGCACATCAAAACTCACATCATTCAGCGCATGCACCGGGATTTTCCCTTGCATGTACGTCTTTGAAAGGTTCCTTATCCTCAAAATCGCCTCATTACTATTCATAACGCAAAGCCTCCATCGGACTCAATTTAGCAGCCCTGTATGCCGGAATAATCCCTGAAAACGTGCCAAGAAGCGTGGCAAACAGCATAGCCACCACCACAAGCTGCGGGGTAATGGCGAAAAGCACAACCCCGTTGGCAATAAGGAATTCATTCATGTAATGTATGAATAAACTGCCGCCTGCAACACCGAGAATCCCGCCCAGTACCCCCATCAACGCAGCTTCACCCATAGTCATGAAAAGAATATCCTTTAAGCTTGCACCCATTGCTTTGAACAAACCGAAATCCTTAGTCCTCTCAGAAACCGACATTAACATAGTATTCATGACACTCAAACCCCCGATAAGCGCTGCAAGTAAGGCTGCACTTAGCGTAATCAGGTTAATCACAACCAGTGACTGCTCAACCTGCTTCCTCAATTCCTGCGGTGAAAATGCCTTAACATTACTTACGCCCAGCTCAATTCTTTTAGCAAGGTTTTCAGGGTCAGCACCGGTTTCAGGCACCACCAGTATATAGGATACTGTTTTCCCGACATCATAAAAATCCTGGGCGGTATCCAGTGGAACAGCAATCACATAATCAAAATCCGTACCTGTAAACTCCATTATACCTACAACCGTAAAATTCCTGATATATGTTATGGATGAAGTGCGCCGTAACTTCTTGGATTTAACTTCCAGTTCATCGCCGACTTTAAGCTTGAATTCACGAGCCACATTATTACCGACAACAGCCCTTAACCTGTCACCAGGCACAAGGTAACGCCCTCCTATAAGTTTCGTATCCTTAAGCGTGAGCGCCTGTTTTTCAGGCTCGATACCCATAACGAAACTCCCGAACAAACCAATACTTTCCATATCAAGCGGCATCCACAACAGCCCGTATGAGTCACTCACCCCCGGAACCCTCCGGATATCCCTCACTTTTGATTCATCAAGGCTTCCACCCACAAACCCGCTTTCCGGCCATACCTGTATCTTATCAGTCATCATGTCAAAAGTCCTGTCCACATGAAGCCTGAAATACTCAGACATCCCGCCCATGACCATAACCGCAAAAATACCAAGCGCAATACCGAATACAGTTAAACCTGTCCTGAGTTTGCGCTGGGTTAAATTCCTGGCAATTATATCAAACATCTAACACCCCGTACCTTAAGCTACCCATAGCGCAACGCCTCCATCGGGCTTTTTTTCGATGCCCTGTAAGCAGGATATGTTCCTGACAGTACACCGAGAATGATTGCAAACGATACGGATATTATTACAAGCCTTGGCGTGATATCAAAAAGAACAGTTCCCTGCTCTAAAAGGTACGCGTTCAGGAAATAAACAAAAACCCAGCCAGCAGCCAGACCGAAAATCCCGCCGAGCAAGCCCATCAATGCGGCTTCACCCATAGTCATGAAAAGTATGTCCCTTGTTTCTGCGCCCATTGCTTTCATAAGCCCGAACTCTTTTGTCCTCTCAGAAACCGACATTAACATAGTATTCATGACACTCAGGCTCCCGATAATTGCAGCAAGCGCGGCTGCACTTATTGTAATCATGCTGAAAATAACGAGGGATTGTTCAACCTGTTTCCTCAACGCCTCAGGCGAAAATGTAGTAACTTTTTCCACGCTGAGTTCTATCCTCCGTGCAAGGTCTTCAGTATCCACGCCAGTTTCAGGAACCGCAAGGATAAACGAAACATCATCCCCTTTATCATAGAAATCCTGCGCCTTATCGAGGGGTACCTGCACAGCATTATCGAAAAAAGTACCTGTGTATTCCAGAACCCCGACAACTGTAAAATTCTTGACATGGGTTATGGATGAGCTGCGGTAAACGCGTTTGCTTTTTATCTGGAGTTCATCGCCGGCGTTTAGCCTGAACTCACGGGCAATGTTGCTGCCCACGACTGTCCTGAAACCATCTCCCTTGACAAGGAATCTGCCCTGTTTAAGTTTTGTATCCTTCATTGCAATTTTTTGTTTCTCAGGCGGAATCCCGATTACGATATCCCCGCCGAACATCATGAGCTTTTCCTGGTCAAGCGGCACCTGTAACATCCCGAATGCGTCATGTACCCCTGGAACCTTTTTGACGTCCCTTACTTTTGTTTCTTTAAGTGCTACCCCGAAAATCCCTCCTTCTGGCATGACGCGGATTTTATCAGCAGTCAGGCTCAGTGACCTGTCAAAAGTCATGTTGAAATGTTCGGACATCCCTCCCATGACAATAACCGCAAAAATGCCAAGCGCAATACCGAATACAGTTAAACCTGTCCTTAGTTTCCGGTTTGTAATGTTGCGGACGATGAGGTCTAACATCTAACCGCCCCGTCTTGACCTCGCCGCTATCACGAAGGCTATCACGGAAAATAGGAATAGGAATCCGGGTGATTCTTTTGCATTTGTGCTTTCGTGGAATACCGGTATATCAGGGATTCGGAGTACTGTTTCGTATTTATCAAGAGTTTCATTTTGCTTATTCACGGCAAGTATTTCCACGTCATAAACCCCTGGTGCAATATCGCCCCAGACAACACCTGCCGTATCATCTTTCCCTGAAACAAGAATCTCTTCCATTTGCTGGCGGTATGTTTTACTGTTGCCTGTTTCCCTGTTTTTCGTATTGACAACGATATAACCGTCAAACGGAACCTGCGAATTACCCTGGATTGTTACACTTGCCCCGAATTCATCAACTTCCACATCATCGTGCAGGAGCTCAACATCTTCAGTTGCCGTAAATCCTGAAATATAACTGTTAACCAGCGGTTCGAAATAAAGCCTGTGGGTATATACTTTGGCGCGGACTGTGTAGTTTTTGTTCCTTGTGAGCAGGAACGGCCATGACATCGTTATTTCGGTATTTACGGTTAAGGAGACATCCTTATCAGTTTTTGTATAAACAGCATTATTGTTATCCAGAAGCTCGATTTTTATATCAGCAACACTTGGGTTAAACGGGCGAAGCAGTAACTTAACACCGCTGTTAGAGGAGGAGAAATCAACGACATGGAAACCCGGAAGTGACACGGTGCCGTAAGAAACGGGATATGTTTTTGTTTCAATGGGTTTACCGTCATTGTATAAACTTACCTTTGCAGTATAATAATCCTGCTGGGGTCTTTGCTGCCATATTATCACCCTGTATGCAGGTTCATTCGCTTTGACCCGCAGTGCTACAGTCTGGGATTGCACAAGACTGCCTGCATAATAAAGCCCGAACACAACTGACCCGTCAAAATCATCATCTGACGTTATTGTTACATCGCTGGTTGTAAAATCAGAAAAAAAATCCGAGATTCCGGCTTTTGCTGCTACCGGATTTGCTAAAGATAGCAAAACCAGTGCAAAAATTATATATTTAACAGCTCTGGCTATTCCTTTCAAATATATCAACCTGAATATTACACTATTTTATCCTAAGATATTTATAGATGTTGATTTGGCTTATTTTATCTTGTCAGCAAGCAGTTTTCCCAGTTCCCTGCAAACCTCAACTCCCTCGCCTTCAGGGGTGCGCTTGATTCGCAGGTTCGGTTCAACCATGTCCATACCATAACTCTTTAGCATCTCACTTATAATCCCTGCGCCTTCACCGCTCCAGCCATAAGAACCAAACGCTGCCCCTACTTTCCCTTTCAGGGAGCTTACTGGAAGTTTTTTCACGAAATTCACGATACCTGGCATGGCTGCTGCTTTGTAAGTTGGTGTGCCGATAGCAATGGCATCGGCATCAATTACATCTTCTGGCATTGCATCAAGGATTGGTTTAATTATTACATCGACTCCACTGCTCTTTGCGCCTTCTTCTATGGCTTTTGCCATAATACCCGTATTCCCGAAACCGCTTCCGTATATTATTACAAGCTTTGGCATAATTCCACCCCGCTACTCCACCTTTTTAAACATTTTCTTCGGCGCATTGCAGATAGGACACTTATCAGGCGCGCTTTTCTCAACCGTGTTTCCGCATACCTGGCAGACATAATAGTCAACATCCTCGTTATTCCCGAGGCTCCCAAGGACTTTCTGGTAAAGACCAGCGTGAATTTTCTCAACCTGGTTCGCAACATCAAAAGTCAGGATTGCTGCATCAGATGCGCCTTCTTTTTTTGCCTCTTCGATAAATTTCGGATACATTTCCCTGAACTCATTTGTTTCTCCTAAAATAGCAAATTTCAGGTTGTCGGTCGTACTTCCCACCCCGCCCATTACCCTGAAATGATTTAATGCATGGACGGTTTCTGCTGCTGCTGCTGCCCTGAACAGTTTCGCAACCTGTTTGTATCCTTCCTTATCTGCTTTCTCTGCAAAAGCGAGGTATTTCCTGTTCGCCTGTGATTCACCTGCAAATGCTTCTTCCAGATTATCTTTTGTTGTCATAATTTACCCCTGTTATACCTCAGTTTCCTGCAATCTGGGATATATTTTTCCTAAAACACATATTTTTCCACTGTAAATCAATGTTTTTTGTCATATGGATAGCAAACTTTAATAAACAAAACCCGAATGGAAAGGCAAGATGAATTACCGGGTAATCCTGAACGTACTTGGGACTGTAATAAAGTTCCTTGGTATATCCCTCTTAGTCCCTCTTTTAGTGGCATTCTATTATAACGAGCAAGAATCAATCCGGATTTTTCTCGTTTCGTCAATTTTCGCCATCCTGACAGGGCTTGTGCTTGAATATACTTGTAAATCAGAATTTGACCTTCTGCACAGGGAAAGTTTCGTGATTGTGGCAATGGGATGGTTTTCGGCTGCTGTTTTCGGCGCGGTTCCTTTCCTGTTATCAGGAATACCGCCAATAGATTCACTTTTCGAATCCATGGCAGGATTTACAACAACAGGTTCGACTATCCTCATGGATATAGAAAGCCATTCAAGAAGCTTGCTATTCTGGAGAAGCATGACCCAATGGCTCGGAGGCATGGGAATAATTGTGCTTGTTATAGCCATACTGCCAAGGCTTGCCGTGGCTGGAAGGCAGATGTTTAACTCAGAAGCGCCGGGTCCGATAAAAGATAAACTGAAACCGCGCCTGAAAGACACAGCCCAGATTCTATGGGGTGTTTATGTTACATTTACCGTTCTTGAAATAATACTCCTTAAATATGCAGGAATGAGCCTTTATGACGCTGTTGTGCACTCATTTTCAACAATGGCAACCGGCGGTTTCTCGCCAAATAACGAATCCATTGCCGGATTCGGAAGTGTACTTATTGAAGCGATTATTATCGTATTCATGTTAGTGGCGGGTGCCAATTTCACCCTCATGTACAAGACGCTGCGGATTGATGTGAAATCCATTTTCAAGGATAAGGAATTCCAGGGTTATTTATCGATTATCCTGCTCGCAACCCTTGTAATTTCATTTGAACTCTGGAACTGGGGCGAGACGCTGTTTGATTCTGTGAGGTACGCAATTTTCCAGGTTGTTGCTGTCATGACGACAACCGGTTTTGCTTCAACTGATTTTAATCTCTGGCCTGACTCTACAAAGATGATTCTGCTGCTGTTGATGTTTGTCGGCGGGTCAGCCGGCTCTACAGGCGGCGCCATGAAGGTCATAAGGGTCTTGCTTCTGGTTAAGTTCGGTCTTCGTGAGATACAAAAGTCAATCCATCCTAAAATTGTAAAACCGATAAGGATTGGTGAGAATGTAATTCCTGATGAGGTAATGCAGGCAGTACTTTCGTTCTTTGTCCTGTATCTTCTTGTGTTTGTGCTGAGTTCCTTTATCCTGAGTGTTCTTGGGCTTGACATGATAACCAGCATCAGCGCTTCTGCAACTACTCTCGGTAATGTTGGACCGGGGCTGAACCTGATTGGTCCGATGGCTAATTTCAGCGCGATACCATTTATCGGGAAAATTGTCCTTATACTCAATATGTGGATTGGAAGGCTTGAGGTTTTGACTGTGCTGATACTGTTTGTTCCTTCGTTCTGGAAGAAATAAGTGCATGCAGTAATTTATGTTACCCTGTGGGACTGGGCTGTACTATAGCCGCTGGATATTCCAGAACTGGCTGGTTTCACGAAAGAATAGACTGCAATTATCCATAAAACGACAAACAGGAGTAAAAGAAACAGTACCATGCCAGATGTTTTTGTTTCCGCATTTGTTTTATTTTTTACCCCCGCACTATTAACATAGCATCAATATTATTTATATAGTGTTTTGGATTATTTGTAAAAGTTTATCTATCATGAGATAATTCTTTATGATACTAACTATTATGATAATGGTTTGAAGAAGCTTGGATGGTTAGTATGGAAAAAAACAAACCTGTTTTGGAAAATGAACCTAACGGAATTACCCAATGGGCTGAAAAAAAGGAAGAAGGTATGTGGATATCTGATCCTGAAACGATGGAAATGATACAACATGCACAGAGCATCGGGATAGATACCGTTTTTCACAGGCAGTCAAATCACGGAGGTTTCTCCCTCTGTAATGATAAGAGCAGGTGTTATTTCGGGTCATCCGGTTTATGTTGCAGGCAGTGTGCAATGGGTCCATGCAGGTTACGCCAGGAAGACCTGAATAAATCATATAAGATTAATAAAGGAACGTGCGGCGCAAATTCAGATACTATCACTTCAAGAAACCTGCTTATGATGATAGCAAGAGGCACTGCTGCACACGCATCCCATGCAAGACACCTTGCCTCGGCATTAAGGAAAATTTCAGAAGACAAATCACCATATACCATAAAAGAACCAGATAAACTGAAGGCTATAGCTGCCAAATTAAACTCCGGCGTGTCAGGCTCGATAAAGGAATATGCAAAAGAAGTAAGTTCAATCGCGCTCTCAGATATTATCGGCAGCTATGATTACATGAGGTTTGCGACATCTTACTGTCCTTTAGGGGAGAAATATATCAAGATGGATGTAATCCCGATGTCTGTCGGGCTTGAAATGCTGGAACAGGCGCACGAAACCTCAATGGGAACCATGTCAGACCCGACCTCAATGCTATTGCATGCATCCAGGCTCGGTCTTGCAGATATCGCTTCCCTTATGATTAGCTCCGAGATTGCAGATGTAATATTCGGGATTCCAAAACCCATAAGCTCAAAAATCGGATTTAATGTGCTTGAAAAAGATAAAGTAAACGTGGTCATGCACGGGCATGTACAGCTTCTCTCCGAATGGATTGTTGAGCTTTCAGAAGAGGAGGAGTTTATTAATAAAGCCAAAAAGCTTGGTGCATCCGGGATAAACGTTGTAGGCTGCTGTTGTACAGGCAACGAGGTTTTGATGAGGCATGGTGTGCCATTGGTCGGTAGCAACCTCCAGCAGGAACTGATAATCACAACAGGGCTTGTAGAAGCTTTTATTGTGGATGTGCAGTGCATATACCCGAACCTTGAGAATGTGGCTGATAAGTTCCATACAAGGTTAATATCAACAATGAAAGAGGGACGGTTCGCGAATGCCGAACATATCCCGTTTGATGATGAACATCCAGATGAGATTGCCAGGAAAATCCTGGATATTGCCATAGAAAACTTTCCAAATAGAAATAAGAAAACATTCCTGCCGTCGATAGAGCCGAGAGACATGATAGCGGGTTTTTCGGTTGAATCCTGTATTGACCTGCTTTCAAAGTTAAACAAAGAAAATCCTATTCAAGTGTTACTTGACCAGATTGCATCAGGAAACATTTACGGTATTGTCCTGCTGGCAGGGTGCACCAGCCCAAAGGTCTCTGATAATTCATGTCATGCGACCATTGCTAAAAAAATGATGGAACATAACGTATTAGTGGTCGCAACAGGATGTGCTGCACAGGCATGCGCAAGGGCAGGGCTATTAACCGGTGAAGCAACTGGGAAATATGCAGGGAGTAAGCTTAAGGATGTTCTGAGGATTCTCGGTGAAACCTCAGGTATGGATACGCCGTTGCCACCTATATGGCACTTCGGAAGCTGTGCTGATAATGCCCGTGTGATAAATCTTGCCCTCGCACTGGCAGATGCCCTTGGTGTAGGAATAAAAGACCTGCCTGTCGGGGTTTCAGCGACTGAATGGATAACTGAAAAAGCCGCAGCTATTGGATTCGGTGGTGTTGCTCTTGGTTTTACAGTCCATCTTGGCATAACTCCCCCATTCCTTGGAAGCGATGTCGTGGCTTCTGCACTCACAGATGAATCAAAATCCCTCTTTGGCGGGAAGTTTGTAGTGGAAAACGACCCTGTAAAGGCGTCAGAATACCTTCTTAACCTCATAAAAGATAAAAGGGAAAAACTGGGACTGGCAGTATAATAACATCTGTTTTGGACTGGAACAAACCAGCTTATAACTCATTATTTCGTATGGAATAAAGATGATATCCTGGCAGGATAAAAGGAAAAAATATTCCCTGCTGTGATAAGCAGGGTTCCAATCCAGAAAACAGGAATATGGAATTGCGCCTCCCTTAAGTTCACAAAATTAAATATCACTATAACAATTCCGAGATGCAGTAATGTAGAGCCAAGCCTGACTACGTACCCTTCTTTTTCAAACCGTACTGCTTTGCTTCTCCTGAATACCAGTATAAGCACATACGACTGGATGCCAATCATAACCACAAGAAGGAAGCCCAGTGCGGCTTCGATTCCTGATGAAAACGTCAGGATGAGTGTTACACCAAGTGCAAGTGCGCAAAACTTTACCAGGATGTCCCTGTCAAGCAGTCTTTTCGGGATGCAAAGACCCAGCGTGACAAGCAGAAGGATAAGGAACGGATACAGGTATGAATCCATGCTATTAATGAAATCCATGTATTGCCCTGTGCGTGTCCATTGCGGGTCAACCGCGAGGTAATTGTAATACGTTATGGCATAAAGGCAGACGATTCCAATGGCAAACAGGATAAACGTTGTCAGGATGATTAAATAATAATCGTATTTTAGTCCCTGTAATTTCATGGCTGCACCACCGAGTGTATTCCTGGAACAATGTACGTTAGGAGATATGTGAACACAAGCGACAGGAAGCAGATTATACCCAGGTAAGCAGTCGTGTTCCACATTTTATTCCTGTTTACATATATGCGGGCGTGCAGGTATGCGCTGTAAAGCACCCACATCATTATGGAACCGGAAATTTTAGGATCCCACCACCATGCACTGTCCTTCCATGCTTCTATCGCCCACGGGTAGCCGATAAGCATCCCGGTTGTCAGCAGGATGTAGCCGATTTTAGCATACCTGTATGCAATCTCGTCATAAATCCTGTCCTGCCTGATAAGCATGTAAACACAGGCTGCCGCTGTAATAATCAACGAAGCGTATGCAATAAACAGCATTGGGGGATGCGTCCACATGTACGTGGAGTTGTAATAGTACGTAATGCGCCCGAAAAGACTTCCTGCCGCCTGGTATATAGCAGGGTCACCGGCTGCAAGGGTCGCGTACCATCCTGTTATTTCACTGTGGGCGCGAGGCAGCGGGTCAATGAACGGGTTTGAGAAGAAATAAACGATTGTTGAAAAAACAGCCAGTATTACGCCGAGAAACGCAACAATGTCTTTCCTGCGCTGCATTATTAAGACAAAAACAGATGTTGCCATTGTCCAGAAATACAGTTTTTCATTTTCAATCCACAGGGGAATGGCAAACCTGCTGGTTTCAACAGGTATCATCTGCCGCAGAAAAACAGGGTATTCTATTAAAACCGTGTTGTAAACCTGTACGTGGAACTTTATCAGGAAAAGGAAGCCGACTATATACAGGGCTGTGCTGATGTAAAGTAATTTTATTAAATTACCATAATACGTGTCGTTTTTTTTCCAGAGGTAAAGTACTGAAACGAGGAACTGTAATAAGGAAACCAGGAGAATGTAGGTGAGCACAGGCTGTCCGTACAGGACAAGACTTTCCCTTGCAGCAAGGTATTCCGGAAATCCCATTAAAGTTCTATCTCCTCAACCGGCTCACCGTTAATGGTTTGCGGGGTAAGCCAGTCGATTACCCGCTGGAGCTCGTTATCACTCCCTGCCGTAATACCAACATGTATTGAACCAAGGCTTTCCCTGCCTGCCGGGAAATTCACTTTTCCTACAAACGCTACCTGTTTACTTAACCGGAATTCAGTGGTACTGCCTTTTATCCCGTTTAACAACATACCCCGCGCAGTGTCAAGAATCTCCTCTTCCCGGAATAGCAAATGCAGTTTCCGCAGGCTTTCAAGGTCGCCCTCGCCGTAAAGCCCTGTACTCCCGGAATCCCCTGAATCCTGTAACTTGAGTTCAACAGGGATGATGTT
>PGYG01000050.1:0-8872 GCA_002839545.1 Candidatus Methanoperedentaceae archaeon HGW-Methanoperedenaceae-1 | reverse complement strand
AATTTCCCGAACAGTTTTACTATTTCACTCTGGAACTCAGGAAGTGAGGACGTGTTATCAATAGTTATATCAGCCATTCCTATTGCTTTACCAAGACCCCAGCTTTTTTCACGTTCATCCCGCAGTTCCAGTTTCGCAATACTATCCATATCATCCGAACGACCACGGTTTTTAACCCGTTCAAGCCTGGTTTCAAGCGGTGTATGGATAGCTACCAGCATGAAATCGCTGCCGAACTGTTCCTTGAAATGGTTTATTTCATCAATATTCCGTATCCCGTCAATCACCACAACACGCGAATCCAGTTTCCGGATTTTTGGAACACACCGCCGTGCAATGACATCCATACCTTCTTCCTTGCGGAGCCTTGTTCCTGTCCCGCCAATATTCTCATCAGTAGGAGGAAGTCCGCACTTTGCCGCTTCTTCCCTTACAACATCCCCCATGTTCACAACAGGAATATTCCGGTCATGTGCGATTGACGAGGCTTCGGATTTCCCGGATGCAGGCATTCCTACAAAAGCTATTATCCTCATTGGAAGGTTAAATCTGGTTTTTAGATATTAAACCTATGCACCTAATATTTATATGTTATAAGCAAGCAATACAGCTAATATGGAAGAGGCTATTGCAAAAACCACGGCTACCAGGGATACGATACATAAAGACAGCGATACGATAATAGAAGAACTGCAGGAAACAATCGATTTGCTGAAAAAACAGATGGATGATATGCATTCGAAACTCCTCGAAGCAGCCGTACTGAACAACAAGTATGTCCAGAGTATCCAGAATTACCAGAAACAGATAGAACAGCTCAAGAAACCGCCACTGTTCATATGCAGTGTTGTGGAAACTATCGAGGATATGGTTCTCCTGAGACAGCACGGCAGCAACCAGGAAGTCGTCACGAAAATTCCTGATGAGCTGAAAGACCAGATAGAAACGGGAGGCAGGGTTGCGGTTACAAATAACCTGGCAATTGTCAAACCCCTGTCAAAATCAGCAGATGTCAGGGCGCGTGTAATGGAACTTATTGAAGCGCCAGACATTGATTATAGCATGATTGGAGGGCTAGAGGATGAGATTAAGGAAGTTGTCGAGACTCTTGAACTGCCGCTTACGAATCCTGAACTGTTCACTGACGTGGGTATTGAACCACCGCACGGCATCCTGCTTTACGGACCGCCAGGTACAGGTAAAACCCTTATCGCAAAAGCCGTCGCAAACAGGGCAAAAGCCACTTTTATCAGGATGAGTGCAAGCGAACTTGTCCAGAAATATATCGGTGAAGGAGCCCGTCTTGTCAGGGATGTATTTGATATTGCGCGGGATAAAGCCCCAAGTATCGTTTTTATTGATGAGATAGATGCAGTCGCAAGCAGGCGGACATATGACGGGACAACAGGTTCATCGGAAGTCAACAGGACAATGGTACAGCTTCTCGCGGAACTTGATGGATTTAATGAACGCGGTGATGTGAAAATCGTTGCAGCCACAAACCGTATTGACCTTCTTGACCCTGCAATATTGCGCCCCGGAAGGTTTGACAGGATTATAGAAATACCCCTGCCTGACGGGAAAGGAAGGAAGGACATCCTGAATATTCACTCAAGGAAGATGAAACTTGAGGATGTGGACTTTGATAAGCTGACCGAGATGACAGACGGGTTGAGCGGTGCAGACCTTAAGTCTATTGTCACAGAGGCAGGCATGTTTGTTATAAGGCGAAGAGGCAAAGCTGTAACCATGCAGGACTTTAAGGATGCCTATAACAAGATTATAATCAAGGAAGCCGAAGAAGAAGATACGGGAATGTTCGCGTAAATAAAACTTAAATTGCCGGTAAATCCGGCAATCTTTTTTTAAAAAAATTAATCCATTGTTTCGCCGGTATCCTTCTGGCGAAGTTCGGAAAATTTAAAAGCAACCTGTCTCAACCTTACCCTTTCCTCGTCTGAAGGCTCATCGCCTTTCTTGATAGCCTTAACCCTGTCTGTTTCGATGCCCGCGTATTCAGCGACCTGCTCGTATGTAAGTTTGTGTTTGTGTAATAGTTCGATTAAATATCGTTTTGTGGCGGGAAGTCCCATTGTGTATCACCTTAACAGTAACATTAATACATAAACTGGTATATCAAAGTATCCTACGGTGATTGAATTATGAATTATACTGATAACATACAAACAACTGAAATCAATATTGGCGGAGTTAAAAAGAAAATAAATAAATTCAAGCGCAAATGCACGGTTGTCCGCGTGGCACAGGCAAAGGGCTGGAGGAACGTTGTTGTGCATGACCCGAAAGCAGAAGAAAAGTATTTCTTTGGCAAAGTCCAGAACGCACCGCCTGAGCTCACACCTGGTGAAGAACTATACGTGGGTTTTGAGGACCTGGAGTTTGACCTGCCTGACAGGAAACATAAGATTGTCCTGATGACTCTTGACGGGTTCCAGCTTGACTGGACTATGATTTAAGGAACAGTGCCAACAAATAAAAAAAAAGTTAAAATTTACAAAAATTAAATTTTAACTTCCGTGGCACTCATGCACGAAATCCGATATTTTCCCTATAACCATGCCGCAGTTTGCATACCAGGGTTTATCTTTGATGGTTATTTTCAGGTTAGATTTCCCATCCCATTCAAAATGCGCCTTAACACCACTGCCTTCCATGTCGCCGCTATTTCCCGGAGGAACATGGATTCCTGCGGCTTCGAGCTTTTTCTTCATACAATCAAATACTGCTGGTGTAACGTTATGATACGTTACCGGATCACATCCTGACACTTAATCACCCCCTTTTATTTTATGTTAAAATATTAACACAAAAGATTGATTTTATTCATATATAAAATATAGCCCTATTCTAAAATAAGAGCAATCCTGTGCACCATATCCCTCACTCATCTACTTTCTGCGCAGCAACAAAAGCAAGCCTTGAATCATCACGTCGTCCTTCGAAAAGGCACATTTCAGCACATTCACGCAGCAGTTCCTTAGACGGTGTTTTGTTTACCATCTTATACGCCTCAAGACCCGGTCTGGGTTTCCCGTTATTCAGGCATATTTCACCGCACACGGCAATTTCCTCATCAGGCGGTGATATATTTGCCTTTTTGTAAGCTTCAAGACCAAGATAAAACTCCCCGACATTCAGGCATTTACTTGCGCACACGGCAAATTCCTCAGCAGGCGGCTCCTCCTTTGCAAGACTGTACGCCTCAACACCCGGATAGAGCTTCCCGTTTAGCAGACACTCCCTCCCGACAGTTACCAGTTTCTCTTTACCAATAGGCTCACCGATTATATTTGAAGCCTCGACTGCTGAATATATAAGTCCCTCCTCAAGATATTTATCAACATAACTTGCAAGGACATCCTCCGGGATTTCAATCCCCATAGCTTTAGCCCCTTTTACAGCCTTTGCCATCCAGCCTTTCCTGAGGTAATTATTAATATGCCCTTCCAGTTCCTTGTTGGAAATTTCCACTCCTGACATTTTTGCGATTTCCAGCGCTTCACCCATCTTCCCATTTTCAAGATTTTTGTTAATGTATTCGATTATTTTTTCTTGGCTCATCTTTGACTTCTCCGGAATTATAGGCAGGAATTGTTTATTATGGTTTTTCGGTAATATCTACCATAATCTAATAACTTAAAAAATTATGCCTTGTGGTTTTCGTACAGCAGTTATAAGGTTGGGGTACATGCAAAAATATGAAAAGCCGATGCGGCAAACCAACGTTAACTATATATAGCATTGCCTCCGATAATTTAGGTTACGGGGTGTTATTTAATTAGTCAAATCAGGTTTATTTTATAGACTGTATGGACTCACTCCGGGGAGTAGAATATGAGCATATATGAAAAGATGATAAACGAAGCCCTGGCAGCGCAGAAAGCCGATGTCGGGGTTATAAAGAAAAAGAGAGGCACGAAATTTAAAATAAGTGACGCAAAGCCTTACGTGGATGCGGTTAACGGAATGAAACCAGGCGCTGGGCAGGCAAAAACTGTCTTTGACCTGCATATAAATTCTGTCAATACACACTACGATGTACTGAGCGGTCTGACAGACACAGTAAAGGAAGAGGACGACCCGTTTGTTGAACATTACCAGACCCCGCCAATACTTGAAATACTGTATGACGAAGACCCGGCGTTTCGGAAATCTACGGATAAGTTCATCCAGGCACTTGCAGATAACGAAGCCCTTATAGGAAAAGAATCTATCAGGCGTTATGGCGGATTCTACGGACCTGTCTGTGTTGTGGATTTCGCCTTCTCACCAGGTTCCACCAGCAATGTGGTTAACAGGATACTGAATAAAATGACCATTCCTGACCCCCACAAAGAGGCAATACTTTCAGCCAAATCATGGGGTATGGACACATCCTACGGTATCGGTGCCGCATTCCAGGCATCTATCGAGGACGGGAAGACAGCAAAGGAAGCAGTCGAAGATGAAATTGCCATGCTGCAAATGGTTTATGACAAACCTGTGGATGCGCAGGTCAAACTCATGAAAGATGCGGGTCATACTTCATTTGACACACGGAAATATATGGACCAGTATAAGAAGAAGATGAAAGACACCATCATTGCAGCCAAGAAAGATGGTGTAAATTATGGCAATATAGTAACAGTGCCGGCATACTGTGTCGGTGATGTTGCGCACCATATCTCCCAGTCCATGTTCAACATGTGCAAGGATGATGTGACAATGGCTATTATCGAGGCTGAGTCACAGGTGCTTGAGAATACCTTGAAGGCAGGACTGGCTGCGGGATTCAAGAATCCTGAAGCTGTGCTAAATCTGGCAACAGGGGCTACTGCTGTGGGTACTGCATACATCCTTGAAAAGGACGGGTTCACAGCCTCTATGGTCATTGACCTGCTGACCAAGCGCTATACCAACTATGTCCAGCTCTATCCCAGAAGGGGAGCGGCAGCAGAACTGCATAACGTTGACTTCATGGATATGCTGCTTCGCGGTTCGAAGCTGCTTGAGGTAAAGCCGGTAGGTAAAGGCGGATTTGTGGGCGGCGTTAAGGTTGACCTGAGTCCAATCGATAAGAATGAAGTGCTTGCCAACCCGCAGAGATACACATATCCTGCATGTGCAATCACCGTCAGGTTCTCATCACTTATGCGGCTGGCTGATTTCCCATGCCTGCTTACCAGTGAGCCTGTGACTGCAACCCTGATGACAAACCTCATAGCCCTACACAAGGAGTTGCCAGGGTCACCGGCAAGAGGATGCAAGAGGTGTGCGACTTCAGACATGGTAAAAACACACCAGTACTGCCAGTGGGCAGAGGCTGTCTGAGGAGGCGTTGGCATGCATTGCTTCGTTTGTGCGCAACAGGGTAAAGATACAGTTGCCATCGCAATGTGTATTATTTGCGGTATGGCGCTATGCCAGGAACACCTGGTACGGGAAGATATCGATATGTGGGAAGGCGGTTATCCTATCCCGCGCCAGAAGGCAAAGAAAAAGCTTCCGCGGATACTTTGCCGGGAATGCTATAGTGCATTGAAGTGAGGTGGTTTTATGGCAGAAATCGGAATATGGAAACGCTCTTTAGCTGAGTTAATTGGTACCTATGCCCTTGTATTTATAGGGGCAGGTGCTGCTGTGATAACCCTGCTGCTTGCAGAAGGACAGACTAATAAGGGCGGTTTTAATATCGGTATAGGGTACGGCGGATTGGGTGACTGGCTTGCGATTGGACTTGCATTCGGTTTTATCATAATGTGTATGATATACGTGTTTGGTCACATCTCAGGTACGCACATAAATCCGGCGGTTACTATTGCACTCTGGGCGACTAAGAGGTTCCCGTCAAAAGATGTGGTGCCGTACATAGCTGCACAACTGGCAGGCGCTGTACTGGGAGCAGTATCATTAGTGATGGTTCTGGGTCCGAGAGCGGCGACTATCGGCGGATTGGGTGCAACAGCGCCCTTTCTGGGTGTTTCGTACGGGCAGGCAATACTAAGTGAGGCGATTGCCACGTTTTTCCTTATGCTGACCATAATGGGTGTGGCTGTGGATAAACGGGCGCCGGGACAGTTTGCAGGGTTTGCCATTGGTATGGTGGTAGCAGTGGACATCATTGTTACCGGAAATATCACTGGTTCATCATTGAATCCGGCGCGTACTTTTGGTCCGTATCTCGGAGATGCATTGTTCGGAGGTCCTAACCTCTGGCAGTATTTCCCGATATATATCATAGGACCGATTGCGGGTGCAGTGATTGCCGCGTTCGTGTACGACTATATCGCAGGTTTGAAGGAAGCCTGAGCAGGGCTTTCTTTTTTTATTTTTTAGTTTTTCTTTTCAAAAGATGTCATTTTTGTGCACACATCATGTCAGCCCGTACCAGTTTTATTTCGCCGTATGAGACTTCTTCACCGAGTTTTGCTTTGATGCGTGAAATAAATTTACTTCCCACCTCATCGATTGTATCTTTTATCAGGGACTGTTTTTCCAGATCAACGATGTGATCTATTGAATCTATCTTTCCTGCCAGAATTAATTTTTCAATGTGTTCTGCAATTGTACTCTGTGCAAGGTTACGAGCCCACACCATTTCTTCAATCGACATATGCCGGTTATAAAGTTCGAGTGTCTCCGCCATAGTTGGGGACACGGCACCGGAAGTTGCATTGCGGCTTTTTATTTGTGGATATTTTGCCGCTGTGTTTTTGGATTGTAATTTTTGTGATTCCGCACTTTTATCGCAGAAATCTGTTATCTCTACCAGAAACGCACTTCCGTATTGTTTCAATTTAAGTTCAGCCACACCTGTTATTTTCAAAAACTCCTGTTTGGTCTTCGGGCGCTTCGCAGCCATCTCTCGCAGGCTTGTGTCTGCAAAAATGATGTAAGGGGGTAAGTTTGCACGGTTTGCCAGCGTTTTTCGAAGTACCTTTAACTTCTCGAACAATTCTGAATCTGTGGTGTTTGTCTTTATGGCGGTTGATCTGGATATTGAACTGGCGGTTGATTTCAGCCCGGACTTTGATTCCGGTTCAGGCTTAAATTTACATTTAGTACCAACCCGTTTTTCCTTGACAGATTTAACTTCAGCCTCAGGTTTTGTGATATGTATGGATTCAATATCACCCAATATCGCCATGCCTTTTGGATTCAACTTCAATAATGGATATCGTGCGCCTTCAACGCCCAGCGCATCAAGCCGCACCATCTCCCGTGCTATTGACTGCCACTGGGATTTTGAATATTCGCTGCCAGTACCGTAACTTTTCAACCTGGAATGGCGGCTGGCAATGATCTTCTTGGTCTTCGCACCAACCAGTACATCAATCACGTAGTTCATCCCGAACCTCTGGTCAAGGTCCTCCACGCATAACAGCAGTTTTTTTGCAGCTTCTGTGCCGTCAAACCTCTCTTTCGGTTCAAGGCATACGTCACAGCTTCCGCAATTGTCATCAGGAATATCCTCCCCTAAATATTTGAGCAGCACTTTGCGGCGGCACGAATTCGACTCGCAGTAGTCGATGATGTCACGCAACTGGGTCAGCGCGATGTTACGTTCCTGTTGCTTCCCCATTTTGTTTATGAAATATTCGATTTTGTAACGGTCGCCGTGACTGAAGTACAGGATGCAGTCGCATTCAAGACCGTCACGCCCTCCCCTGCCTGTTTCCTGGTAGTAGCTTTCAAGGTTTTTTGGCAGGTCGTAATGGACAACAAACCTAACGTTTGGCTTATCGATACCCATACCAAAAGCAACGGTTGCCACAATTATCTGTACGTCGTCCCTGATGAACAACTCCTGGTTCTTTGCGCGCACTTTATCGGATAGCCCTGCGTGATATGGACTCGCCATAAAACCTGCCCGTGTGAGCTTATTAGAGAGTGCGTCTACGGTCTTGCGGCTCTGGCAATAGATAATGCCGCTTTTCCCCCTCTTTCCTCTCAAATATTGAAGTAATTGGGCATAGGCTTCCTTTTTTGGCTTTATCCGGTAGAAAAGGTTTTTGCGGTCAAAACTTGCCACATACGTGCTGTGTCCCTTGAATTTTAATTCTGAAACAATATCCTTACGTACTTTCGGGGTCGCAGTGGCGGTCAGCGCGATGATTGGTATGGAAGGAAATTCTGCCCGCAGTGTATTGAGTTTCCGGTATTCGGGCCGGAAATCGTGCCCCCATTCAGAGATGCAATGGGCTTCGTCAATTGCAAACAGGTTTACATTTGCACTCTTGAGTAGAGCAAGAGTATCTGCCATTATAGAGTATCTTGATTTGATTGGAGCTGGATGTTATGGAGGCTTTGATTTCCTGTATCTCGCTGTAACTTAACGTACTGTTGAGATATGCAGCCCCAACGCCGTTTGCCGCAAGGGTGTCAACCTGGTCTTTCATTAAGGATATAAGGGGGGAAACAACAACTGTCATTCCCTGCATCAACAGTGCGGGCAACTGGAAACAGAGTGATTTTCCGCCGCCTGTTGGCATGAGCACAAATGTGTCCTTTCCGCTGAGGACATCATTGATAATATCCTCCTGAAGCGGACGGAAATGCGTGTAACCGAAATATTTCAGGAGTGTTTTGTGCATGGTTATACCGGTAAATGTAGGGGGCGGATTTGTTAAAAGTGGTATCCGCTGTATTGTTGTTGCACTTAATAGGGTTTTATGGTATATTGCATCGAGCCAAGCGGGGTGAAAGTAATCTGGGTGGTGGGGGGAGAATTGGCAGGGCTTTTTTATTTAGCCAGCCCACATTTAATCCCCCTTCATTCAGTTTACCATTCGGTGATGTTCCAAAGAAAAAAGGTCGAAAGAAATAGAATTAGAAGGAATTTTTAAATGGAACGGATGCATCCGAATTTATT
>PGYG01000049.1 GCA_002839545.1 Candidatus Methanoperedentaceae archaeon HGW-Methanoperedenaceae-1 | reverse complement strand
CAGAAGAAATACAGGACATTCGGGGAACTTGGCGACATTAAATCGGTACTTTCGCAGTTTAAGGGAAAAGTAATAGGCTCACCTCCAAAAGGCTCAATCCATGATGTAATAATCAATAATGCCCTGAAAGAGGCAGCTTTCACGGATATAACGGTTAAGAATTTTACATGGACGGATTTTGTCCTTGAGGCGCTGGCTGATGGTGAGATAGACGCTGCCGTGGGAACACCGCCGCTTTCGGTTGCAGCAGGACGCGCCTGCGGCGCTAAGATTATTATCCCGCCTGACAAACTCTGGCAGGATAACCCGAGTTACGGGATAGTTATCAGGAAGGAACTTCTTGAATATCCTGATGTGGTATTAAATTTCCTCAAGGTGCATGAGAGAGCCAGTAATTTCATACGTGAAAAACCGAACGAATCGGCGGCAATAGTCTCGAACATTGCAGGAATTGTTGATAGAGAGTTTGTACTTGATTCTTATAGGGTTTCCCCAAAATACTGCGCCGCACTTTCGGAAGGGTTCGTGAGCTCAACAATGGCTTTTGTGCCAGTGCTTCATGACCTAGGGTATATTTCGCGGAAATTGAGGGAAGGAGAAATATTCGATTACAGGTTTATTAAAAAGGTTCACTGGGAAAAACCGCATTACAATCTTTAACTTCAAAAGTAATCGAAAATAAGAAAACATTATTACTACATCCGCAATTTAAGGGGGCGAGGTATACATTGAACGTCACAGCATTTACCGTACCGAACATCCCATTGATTAAACCAGGCGATGACCTTGCCGGAATCATACACGATAACGCGGAACTTGAGGAGCACGATATAATTGCCATTTCATCAACTATCGTATCCAAGTCCGAAAACAGGATTCTCCCACTTAATAATATTGACGTGACAGGAAAAGCTCAAAACATTGCAAAAAATAACGGTTCTGACCCGCGATTTGTGCAGGCTGTACTTGATGAGAGTGTTGAGGTACTGCTTGAATCACCGTTCCTTCTTGTCCGCACAAAAAACGGGAGTATCTGCGTAAATGCAGGAATTGACAGGTCAAATGTTGAAGGTAAGGATAACGTAGTCCTGCTTCCTGAAAACCCGGACGGGAGCGCACAAAAAATAAAAGACAGGATAATGGAACAAACAGGAAAAAAAGTGAGTGTTATCATCATTGATACCAACGGCAGGGCATTCAGGTGCGGGCAAACCGGTGCTGCTGTCGGGATTGCAGGCATAAGAGCAACCGTTGACTGGCGGGGAACGCAAGACCTGTTCGGGAACGTGCTTGAAGTAAAGAACGAAGCAGTTGTAGATGAGATTGCAGGATTCGCCAATGTCCTGATGGGTGAAGGAAACGGCGGTACCCCTGCCGCAATAATCCGCGGGCTTGACCTTTACAGCGAAAAAAGCAGCATGAAGGAAATAAACCGTCCTGAAAAGGAGGATGTTATACGTGAGGCAATTCTCAAATCTCGGTCAGTTTAAACTGCCGTGAATCCTTTTTAACGCCAAAGAGGTCCCGCGCAGCCTTTCCCACCTTTTCCCTGTATTCCGATGGTGTGAACACACCAAGCCTCCAGTTATCCATCTGGGCTTTTTCAAGGGTCGCAACAAGGCTTGATGCCCTGTCAATAGCAACCATGCCCCCGTTCACAAGAACCCTTGCTTTCATCTCGGCAATCTCAGGTTTCCAGGGAATGTCCACAATCACGTACCCTGGCTCAACTCCCGCACTTTCCGCAAGCTCAAGCTCAATCCTCTTGATATTTTTCCTGTGTTTCATAACGTCCGTATCCAGCGAATCAAAACCAGTATAAAGCGCCCGTTTGAAGAGGCGTCTCCCATCAAGCCTTTTTGCAATTCCAGCAGGATAACTTGCAGAGTTTCTCATCTCATTCATGAAAGTAATATCATCCATTCGCCGAAACTCCTCAGGGTCAAGACCTTCATTTTCTATCATGTATGCAGCCGCATGCGTACACATGGATTCCGCAATCCTGCTCACATGATGGAAATAAACCGTTGGATGCATAAGGAACCGCGAGACAAGCAGGGACTCAGCAGCCTGCAATCCGCCGAGGTTCAGGACGAGCTTGTTCTCATTGAACCGCATCTCGTGGATGAGCCGCACATGGTCGATAAGTCCGAATGCAACGCCGGTATAATGGGCATCGCGCACAAGGTAATCCATTCTGTCAACATCTATTTCGCTGTTGATAATCTGTCCCTCATACGTCTCTCCTGAGATGTGTCCTGCAATGGAAGAAGGGGATAATGAGAAGTCCCTGAGCACATCCGATAACTCGCCTTTCCTTAACAGTTCATCCACGTTATCATGGCTCTTCCTTGTGTACCGCCCGATAAGTTCCTCGGTTGCATGTGAGAACGGACCATGACCAATATCATGAAGCAGCCCGGCTGCAAGAAGTTCGTCCCTTTTGTGTTCATCCACCTGGTTAACCAGATGCCCTGTCAAGTGGTAAACGCCAAGTGAATGCTCGAATCTCGTATGGTTCGCGCCAGGGTAAACAAGGTTTGAAAAACCAAGCTGCCTTATCCTCCTGAGCCGCTGGACTTCAGGAGTGTCAATCAGCTTTAGTGCAAGCTCATCAAGCTCTATGTAATCATGTATGGGGTCGCGGATTACTTTCATAATATTTATTTTATTTTTCTAATTCAAAGGGATTAATTACCTTTAGCCACAAAATGTTAGTTATTATTCTGGGATAATGGTATTAAGATTTGCTGAGTCTAAACGGTGTTTGTGTTTGATTCGATAGTATAACATGATATTCGTTTTACAATATATTCAAAATTATCCAAATCGTTTGTTTCTATGGTGTATATCCTTGAATTTTCCGGGCAATACCATCCTGCCATTTTCGAATTACCATTGTCTGAAAGTAAATAAGTGTAGTTATTCTGGATAAATTTTCCATAAACTGTACCATCCAGGTAAATATTCACTCTTGATTCTGCAAGCAGGTTTTTTGTAAATTTTACCTCTTCAGAATCATCAGGTTTTATTTGGATATCGCTGACTTCGAATGCTTTTATTTTAATTAAAGATTCATTGAATTCAAAATTTGCCTCATAAATTCCATCTTTAAAATTGTAATTATAACCGATGGTGCCTGCAAGTTCGTCATTAGCTGTTACCTTGATTCGCAACGGTAACAGGTCAAGTTCGTTATTGCGGACGGTTTGATTATAAACAGGAAGTATTGAAGTATTAAAATTAAACTCATATCCGCCACTTTTCAGGAATGAATTCCTTAATGTTGAGAACTCAAGTACCGGCAAATCATCAGAATTTACCTGCTCTGTTTCCTGAATATTCAAATCATCATATTCTCCCAGATACCCTTTTAAAATCTGGTTTTCAAGATTTAAATGCGGTTTATTTAACCCGGTGGATTTTTTATCTAAATTAATAAAGTCATAGTATATCCCGGAATTATGGTAAATATTGTCAGCCATGTAATAATAGTCGATTGAAATCTCTTTATCGGAGGCAAGTATTATCTTATCCCCGCCATAAACCCAAACAGAAACATATGGAAAAACCTGGTGAATTGTATTAAGCAGGAGGTTTATATCCTGTTCCCCGAATTCATATCCGGGTATCCAGCATGTATAGATTCCGCCTTCATTTAGCCGTCCACTCACACTTTCAAAAAATTCCCTTGTGAACAGGCTTCCGCTTCCACTTACCCAGATGTTTGATGGCTCTGAAGTTATCACGTCATATTTTTTGTTGGAGTATTCCAGGTAATTTCTTCCATCACCCATTACCAGGTTCAACCTTTCATCGTCCAGGGCATTGTCATTGTATTCGAAGAAATATTCCCTGTTGACTTTTACTATCAATGGATTAATTTCCACCCAGTCAATAACTTCGACATCAAAATTTTCAATTGCTGACAGGCTTCCGCCTATACCAAGCCCTATTCCAAGTACTTTTTTAGCATCCGGTTTGGCGAACATAGGAAGATAACCAAGGGATAACTGGGTAACAGAGTCGTCATAAGATGTTCCGGCATCAACTTTACCGTTTATTGTAAGATAATCATGACCTGGGGAGCGCCAGACACCAACAACCCCGTATTCATTCGAACCATGGAACAATAAAGTATTGCTTGTTTTTAATTGTTCCCAGCTTTCCAGATTATTCATTCTTATACCTGAATAGTAGGCACCTGCAAATACCGGATTAAAAACCGATGAACTGACATATAATATAACCACGAGGGATGAAAACATCACGGTCAGGAATTGCTGGTTCCATTTTCGTGTCGAGCGGTAAAAAATAATCCCTGCGAGAACCAGGTTAAGTGCCGAGGCAAAAACCCCTGTTTTTATTAAACCAATGTACGACACCAGAATAAAACCTGCTGTAAATGCACCAAAAACCCCGCCAAGTGTGTTAATGGAAAATATATCCCCTATTGAAGTTCCAATCTTTGAAACATCCTTTGTTAGTATTTTCCCCATGACCGGTATTGTTGCACCCATGAACATTGTCGGGATTAACAGTAACAGGAACACTAAAAGAATCAGTGAACCCATGAAAAGGTAAAATGATTCTGGAAAATAGCTGTGAAGTGTCAAAAACGGAATGTCGAGTTTATCAAAAAAAAGAAGGATTAATAAACCGCTAAATCCTATCCCCAATTCGATAAATGCGAATAATGATAAATATTGCCCGATATTGTCCAGATATTTACCAATTATATAGCTTCCGATAGCAAGACCGATTAAAAATGAAAATAATACAATTGATAAAGCATACGTGCTGTTTCCAAGTGTAAGGGATAATAATTTAGTCCAGATAACCTCGTTTACCAGGGCTGAAAATCCTGATATAAAAGAGACAGCCAGTATAAATCGTTTCATTTTTTCTCCAGTTTAAAAATTACAATAGCAATTAGTATGTTTATTAATGCTGCAACCAGGATTGTCTTGTTTAATCCAATCATAGGAATAAGGATAAAACCGGAAAGTAATGCGCCGATAGCAGCTCCTGCCGTATCTGCGGAATAAACGTCACTGATTTTTTGCCCCATTTTTTTTGTACCTGTTACATAGATTTTATTGAATACAGGAAATGCGGCACCGATTAAGCTTGTGGGTATGATTAAAAAAAGAAATGATAAAACAAATAGTGATATACTGAATATTTTTGTCATGCCAAAATAATGATACAGGAATGAATAGGGATAAGAAAGTATATCATAGATGCCCAGTGTGGCGATGCCGTAAACACCTATAAGAACCTGGATATATATGAAAATTGTAACCGGTGTTTTTGATTTATCCGCGATTCTCCCGCCAAAATAACTTCCCAGTGCAAGCCCGCCCATGAAGCTGCTTAACACAGCACTGACTGCAAGCATGGATGTGCCGAAAATATACCCAAACATCCTGCTCCATGCAATTTCATAGATTAATGCTGAAACATTTGCAAGTACAAAGCCTGCTAACAATATTCTTCTTGATATAATAGAATTATTTTTTAATTTACCAGTTCTTTCGTGAGTCAATTTTTTCACTTTTCAGATTTATTGGCATTCATCATTGGTTAGGGTTAAAATACTTTTTCATTATAAGGCGTATAAATGTCTAAACAAACTATTAATTTGTAAAAAACAGTTTTATAGAAAGTTAAAATAAAATTTATTCTGGAAACAGAAGAGGTAATCTATAGAGTATAATCATGTGAAAATAGAATCCCATCATTATCATAGTGAAAACATATATATAGTATCGTAACGAACAATAAATCATAAATACTGTACTATGAATTAAGTTATTATTTACAGTAATTTACCGAAAAACGTTCTGGGAAAAACGAGTAGGAAAAACGCATTTTAAAAACGGATAGCGGACAGTACATTTGCTGTGTTGAATAGGATAGTAAAACGGACAGCAAGGGGTCTTCGCTGCTTAAAAACGGCTGGTAAAAACGATTAGCGTATAGTCTATGCGCTGGTTGTAAAAATAATTATAAAAACAAAAAAGGCGCACCGTTTGCCGAAAAAGGATAGGATTAGTAAAAAATGACTCTAAAAACGTCCGAAGAGCGCACTCTTCATAAAACGCAGAAAATGAGTAAAAAGACAACAAGGATATTCATGGCGTTGGTTATTTTTAGCGCAGTAGTTTTATCGGCAGCAGTGCCAGCCGAGGCAGCAGGAACGCCGAGTAAGATTATTACTTTTACTGATAAGAAGGTGTACACAGCATGGTGGATGAGCGCCAAGACCACAACACCCACATTCAACAAACTGGATGATGAAGGACAGACCATTATTTTGTATGCCACTGTACTGGACGATGATGGGAATATAATGAAAGGGAGGACTATCCAGGTCACATTGAATGATACAACTTTTGACCACTTCCAGAAAGCGGTCTGGACAAGACACAGTGACATGGTAGGCAATAATACATATTTCACGTCAACCAAAAACCTGAACGATACAGGCACTTTCGGGGATGCGGTAAGCAATGACGGATTATATACTACTACTATTGCAATGCCAGCTTCTCTTTTAACAGATGTCGCAACTTCTCCACGGATGGACGACCAGATTAGAGTGAAAATTGATGTAAAAGACACAGCTTCAGGGCTTACTGCAACAACTTATGTTCTTATAAGCTGGGGAAAATGCCACCAGGCTGCTACTACTTCCCATCCTGCACATGTGACATCTACTGCTTCAGATATATGTACCAACTGCCACGGCGGATATGAGCACTTTTTTGAAAATGTGTCAAAAACGATACCAGATGCATATTTAGATGTTCATTTCCAGAAACTCGGTAATTCTTTACCAGATTCTACAGAAACCACAAAAGGTATGCAGGAATACAATTGGAACTCTTCACAGGGTGATAGTGCTGCCCCATATGGTGTAAGTGCTTCGTGGAATGACAGGAGTGGAGGCGGTGCTGTTTACTGCCGGTTCTGCCATAAAGACCCTGGTGCAAGCAACTGGTTCGACTATGGTAGCGGAGACCGGACTAATTTGGGTGACAAACCCTCATGCAGCCAGGGTACGAGCGGATACAGCGGGAATTGCCATGCCACAACAAGCATTGAGGGTACAAGCGTGCAAGCATGGACCCAAAATGCAGCGATTTCGAGTACAAACGATACACTGGCAGGTATAAATAACCAGAAATCCCATAACCACACAACAAGGGGTGCAAATGTCTCATGTACTCTTTGCCATAATGGACCTCATGGTCTCAGCAGACCCAACCCAACAACCACAAATGTGACATTGATATGCCAGACCTGTCATAACAGGAGCGACGGGTGGATAAACAATACACGATATAATGAAAACATTTCCCACCCTGTTGGGAGTGACTGCAAAAACTGCCATCTGAATAGTAATACTAAATTGGATTCCCACCTTGTGCCAATTGGAGTTTTCGGCGGCGCATGGTGTATGAACTGCCATAAGATTAACGGGAAAGCCCCTATTTATATTGATGAACAGGTTGTAAACAGCAGTAATCCCAATTATATTCATTATAACATAAACAAGAATTCTTCTGCAACCAATACATCCCGCATCTGCTGGGCATGCCATACAAATAACACGGTTGGCGCTGACAATAAAGTCGATGCTTCGGAACTGCCGTCAACTACCCACCCTAATGGTTATAATACACCGCGTAAGTGCCTTGACTGCCATAACAACACTGGCGGGGTAAACTTTGGCGCACCCCAGAACAAGAGGCATACATGGTATTCACAGGACATGGTGACGCCTGCTGTGACATACTGTACAGACTGCCACAACCAGGGCGACTCGTTAATGGCGTATAACAAGAGCGCAACCACGCCGCGTACTAATAACGAATCTGCATCCCATTACGGAAAGAACAGGACAGACCTTAAGGCATTAATCGGTACAAAAGCATACTGTGCAACATGCCACCAGAACGAAACAACAGTTTACGGACCGTTTGCAAATGAAGATAATAAAGTAAGGGCAGACCATGCTTCACAGCCGACAACCCCTGCATGTGGAAACTCTACATGCCATCGGGCGGGTGCATTGCACACCGATACACTTGTAAGACCAAGTTTCACAGAGGGCAACATCAGCCAGACATGTCTTAACTGTCACAGCAGTTCGGAGTATAATTACCACAATAACACCCTGACATGCTGGGACTGCCACATGAACGATACAGGAGGAAACATCCATCCAATCCAGTTCGTCCAGTATAATGGTAATTTCACAGGCGCGAAACTGACTGGCGCTACGTGTTACGACTGCCATAAGGGAAATAATGTAGATGCTACAGTCCAGAGAGTTGCAAGCAAAACACCGCCAAAAGTATATTCACAGTCACACAGCAATGACCCTATGAACGGTACCAAGTGGGGCAGCTACTGGGATTATACGCCGACAGCGTACCAGTTTGCGGATTACAGGATAGTTGGAGGCAACGGGACAATAAACCCTGCATACCCGTTTGCTAATATCAAGGTGCCAAGTAATGATTATATGGAATTGAACGAAACACAGACAGGGCGTTATTATGATACAACATTCCCAACGCTCTCTTACGACAGGGACTTTTCATCTACGCCAAGCGGCAACTGGATAAGCAATACAGCGACAGGCGGGGTAGGAACGGTTTCCGCATCTTATGATTCAACAACAGGCAACCCTGCTGGTTCATTAAAAGGTCAGCTTACCACATCATCCACCACTACACAGCATTTCGGTTATATTTGGTGGAATTATTCATTTAATTATAATCAGGGCTCAGGTGGAATGAACTATACCAATGCAAGTGTCAATTACAGTGTCACAGTTACATCGGCGACTTACGCCCAGAACGTGTATTTGAATTTAGTCAAGCCTTCTGGTGCAGTTGTTACCCTGGCAAGTTCTGGTGCAAAAACAGCCAATACAGGCTGGCTTACACTCAGCAATAATAGCTTTGCTTCAGCCTTAAACGAAAACGGCTCTGTCACTCCGTATAAGCTCCAGTTATATGCCGTACTGTCAGGACCGAAAACATCCCAGGTTTTTACAGTCAATTACGATAATGTTAACCTGAGAATTAAAGAGAAGGTTTACAACCGCTACGAGATTATTATCAATACCACAGGCGTTCCGGTTAACGGTAACAGCAAGCTTGGTATGGCATACCAGGTACATAAAGAAAACACCTCTCTCCAGATTTACAACAAGACTTCAAAGGTTTATGAACTTCTTGACACACTGGATAAAAGCGTATTCTATGATTATACCAAAAATATAAGCAGTACATACCATATAGACAATTCAACAGGCGACGGCTCAACAGGCAATGTCAGTCTCAGGTTTGTAGATGTTAATACGAATGATACCGATTCAGTAACAGACCGTTTGCATATCCGCTATTTGTATGTTTACACCAGCCGCGGATTGCAGTATCCGTGCGAGCAGTGCCATTCACCAAATAAACATTATATCAATCCCACCCTTGGCTCGCCCTCTAAATTCAGTGCAGGCAACCTGGTAAACCAGAGCATATCAGCATCAGGTACATGGTGCCAGCAGTGCCACTGGCAGGGTGCGGCAGATTACCCGAAAATGATTCAGGAATACACTGTCAACAGGACTCCGCCTGAGAATGTGCCGCCTGAAATTACAGGCAATGCCACGTATGCACCGACCGCTGGTGCCAATGACGGCACGGATTATGTTGACCACACAGGTTATGATTTCAGTGATGAAGGCTGCTTTGCCTGCCATGGCGGAAGCCTTTCCCAGAGTGCAGGTATTACGGCTTTTGTACACGATGTATCTGAAGGTGTATCAGGTGGTGCTAACTGCACGAACTGTCATAATGTCGGACAATCTGCGCCAAAAACAGGTGCACTTGTAAATATCACAGCAATGGGTAATTCGAATGCAATCCACAACAGCCTTAACAGCGGTGTGAGCACGAGTCTTCCAGCAGAAAACAAGAAATGCTGGGCATGCCATGGTGATGGCAGTGAACCTGGTGCCAGCAACCATCCAGCCAAATACAAGACCCCATACACCTGTGTGGACTGCCACGAAGCTGATGGTACCCAGAACTTTGGCTATATCCCGAATAATACAATACTCAATGTCACCCAGCATTTCTGGAACGGTACCAGTATCGGTACTGCGGCTGTAACATCCTCCTGTTACGTATGCCACAACAAGACAGGGATGATGATCGGTCTTGTAGACCCTGACGGTGCAGGAACAGGAGTTAACAGTGGTTCCAACGGCGGCAACAACAGTGTAAGCCATTACGGCAAGAAACGCAGTGATTATCCTGCCGAGGGTACGAATGCGTATTGTGCAGAATGCCACAGCAATGCTTCGACTGTGTTCCCATTCATCAATAGTGCGAACAAAACCATAGCAAACCACTCGGTGAACTATGCATCAACAAACCCAGATTGTGGTGACTGTCACGGCACAGGTAAGATTCACAACAGCACACTTTACAAACCCGCATTTGCCTTACCCAACAGCAGTTATTGTATAACATGCCATGGCACCGGAGGCAGTGCAACCATAAAAGACCTTGAACGCCACAACGGCTCATCCGGTCTCAATTGTACCCAGTGCCACCTGAACTCAACTGGCAGTATCCATCCGGTCAGGTATCTCCAGCAGGATGGTTCCACATGGGCAACGTCCAAAACAAACGCTGTAAACTGTACTACATGCCACCAGGATTCAGGACTTGGCGGATTCGGTACGGCTCCGATAATTCCGACACCAATGAACCACAGTACCGACACATTTGCCGGTGGAAATACCAGCCAGCAGAGTTCATGTGATTATTGTCACGGCACATCAGCACTTCACAACACTTCAGGACTTGGAATAATCACCAATGTAATTGGTTCAAATACAGTCAGGATGAGTCTTGACAACAGCCAGTGGTGTGCCAACTGCCACTATGCAGGTGCACCGGATTATGCAGGTACACTGTTCAGTCCTGAACCACCTGAGATATTGAATGCCAGTGGTCTTGTTCCCGCCACATCAAGTGATGGTACAGGTTTTGCGAACCATTCCGGTTATCTTGGCTCTGGCTACAATGATACTAATTGTAAGAGCTGCCATGACAACAGCCTTGATGGTGGAGCAACATCACTAAACCTGAGCCACAATTTGGGAATCGGTGTAGCAGGCGGACCTAATTGTACTGCCTGTCATAATGCAGGTCAATCATCCCCTACACCCGGTGCTCTTGTTAACGTATCTGCTATGGGCGATTCAGGTTCAATTCACAGCGGTTTAAACAGTGGTGCTTCTGCTACAGTCAGTGCTGAAAACAAGAAATGCTGGGCATGCCACGGCGACGGGACAGAACCCAGCGGTCACCCTGGCAAATACAAGACTCCATACGCCTGTGTTGACTGCCACGAGCCAGATGGCACCCAGAACCTTGGTTATACACCTTCTGCGGTGCTCAATGTTACCCAGCACTTCTGGAACGGTACAAGTATCGGTACGGCAGCAGTAACATCTTCTTGTTATGTATGCCATAACAAGACAGGGATGATGGTTGGACTTACTCTTGACCCTGATGGAGTATCTAACAATGTTAACAGTGGTGAAAATGGCGGCAACAACAGTGTAAGCCATTACGGCAAGAAACGCAGCGATTATCCTGCCGAGGGTACGAATGCGTATTGTGCCGAATGCCACAGCAATGCTTCAACTGTGTTCCCATTCATCAATAATGCGAACAAAACCATAGCAAACCACTCGGTTGTGCAGACTGTCACGGCACAGGTAAGATTCACAACAGCACACTTTACAAACCCGCATTTGCCTTACCCAACAGCAGTTATTGTATAACATGCCATGGCTCAGGCGGTAGTGCTACAATCAAGGATTTTGAGCGTCATAATGGCGCAACAGGCATGAACTGCACCCAGTGCCATCTTAATACCTCAGCCAGCATCCATCCTGTCAGGTATCTCCAGCAGGATGGTTCAAACTGGGCTGCCATTAATACCAGTGCTGTTAACTGTACGACCTGCCACCAGAATTCAGGTTTGACCAATTTCAGCAGTGCCCCTCTGGTGCCGACACCAATATGGCACAGTAATAATTCATATTCCGGAGCCATGTGGAATGGTTCACAACCAAGGTTCTGGGATAATACCAGCCAGCAGTCAAGCTGCGATTACTGCCATGGAAACATAGCTCTACATAATACCTCAGGACTTGGTAAGACAGCCCTTGTACAATCCGGCAACCAGAAGAACCAGAGCTTCAGTGGCAGTTACTGGTGTGCCAACTGCCACTATGACGGTCAGTCCCCCGCAGGCAATTACAATTACCAGGGAAATCTGTTCAGTCCTGTACCGCCGGAAATCATTAACAAAACAGGATTGGTTCCTGCAAATGCCACAGGCGGAATGCCTTTCCAGAACCATACCCTCAATGTTGGC
>PGYG01000123.1 GCA_002839545.1 Candidatus Methanoperedentaceae archaeon HGW-Methanoperedenaceae-1 | reverse complement strand
CCCTCGCGCTCGTTTAACAATGTGTAAACCTCACCCACAAGCCTCTGGATTTTAAAAGGCGGCATCCCTGAAGACAGGCAGAACTGCATGAGAGCCGAGACAACAGCCTGTTTTTCTTCGGGTTCAAGGTCAATCCACCTCCTCCATTTCTCACCGTGCTGGCGGATGCCTATTTTCTTTAAGAACTCAATACTTGCGTCCTCACTGCCTGTTATTCCCGGAATATACGGGTCTGAGGAATACTGGAGCAGTTTGAATATCGGGCGGGTCTGCTTACCAAACAGCATAAGGTCTTTTTCATAACGCACAACACCGTTTTTAACGCCGTCCTCAAGGATTGTCCTGTTTACACCCACAAGCTGTCCGTTTTTCACGTGCTGTAAATCCCCGACAGCGCCCACAATTGCAAGCGCTGCAAGGTCGCCGTTGTTCCCGATGGCACGAGAAAGCAGGTACGTTACCCCTGAGCCGCTTATATCAGTTGAGCCATTTATCCCGAAAAGATGGGGATTGATATGGAATCCATATTCACCTTGCGGTTGGTGGTGGTCGGATACCACTGCGTTAATTTTTAACGAGCTGATGGTGTCAAGCATCCCGCTTCCTAAATCCGTGAAAATAACAAGCTCAGGATTACGGTCTGCTATATCCGTGAGCGTCTGTGCATCAAGCTGTTTCACGAAACTTGTACTGTATTCGATGCCAGCCCTCTCAAGCGCTTTTGCCATAATGGCTGCTGATGTCAAGCCGTCAGCATCGATGTGTGAAACCACAAGTGCAGACGAATGTTTCCTTATATGGTCAGCACACTGCCCTGCCCTCTGTTGTAACGTCATTAGTACTTTCGTGGTTTTGCGTGCTTAAAAATCCTTTGCAAGCCCTGTGAAAGTATTAACCAAGGGTCTTGAGATAAGCCAGCAGGTCGGCAAAATCCTCATCAGGCATCTGCCATACAGGCATTGGCTGCTCCAGTGCTTTTCCCTCAGAATCAAGCCCTTTTGTAACAGCGCGTTTTATTAGGTCATCGGTGTACGGCTTTTCATCCGATTCATTACTGCCGTGTCCAACTGATGTAATTGTGGAATACCTTATATCAGGCGCTTCAAACTGCCACATCATCATCCTGCCTGAGCCGCCTTTCCCGTTTGCGCCGTGGCAGGTGGCACAGCTCATTGTTCCGCCCCGCATGTTCATCATTCCCATTGATGCAAGGATAGGTTTTCCTGAATCCGAAGTAGCTGTAAAATAAATGCGCTCACCGTTGCTCTTGAAACCTGATGCATCTATGGTATATGTCCGATACGGATTTGCATAGTCGTTACCCTGTATAAGGTTTAGCAGGAAAAGACCGGCTATCCCGACAGCTATCATAATGACAGCGCGCCTGATTTTTGAAGAGCTCATAACAGGTCTTTCTTTTTATTTTCGAATTCTTCCTTGCTGATTTCCCCGCTTGCGTATCTTTTCTTAAGGATGTCAAGT
>PGYG01000048.1:17975-22452 GCA_002839545.1 Candidatus Methanoperedentaceae archaeon HGW-Methanoperedenaceae-1 | reverse complement strand
AATTGAACTGGTGGCTTATGATGAGGCAGGAAATGAGAACAGGTTTTCTGTAAATGTATCTGTTGATAACACAGTGCCTGTTATTGATATTGTCGCCCCTGTGGATAACTCATTCGTAAAAGGTGCAGTGTCCGTTGACGCTGATATAATCGAGGTCAATATTGCCAGTTTGAATGTTTCCATCGATGGAGTCCTCATTTCAGAATCAATGCCTTTTGAGTGGGATAGTACCGTTTACACGGACGGCAGCCATAGCATTAGCATATATGTCACAGATACGGCAGGGAATGAGGCGTCTGATTCGGTAACGGTTACAGTTGATAATACACTGCCAGAGGTTGCTATTACCTCGCCTGCAAACAACAGTGCCCTCCGGGGTATTGTCGATATATCGGCAAATGTCTCTGACACTTACCTTGCAGACACAACCATATCCATAAACGGCACTGCGGTTTCCAATAGTTTGGGATACACATGGAATACCTCAACCTATCCTGACGGCTGGTATAACATCACAGTCACGGCGGCGGATATGGCAGAAAACACAGGCAGAGATGAGATATGGGTGGAGGTGGACAACACGCCGCCTGAACTTTCAGTTTCTGAACTGAATCTCTATCCAACCATTAATAATTCAGGAACTGAATCTCTATCCAACCATTAATAATTCAGAATATCCGCTTTTAATCACAACAGAAACAGATGCAATCGTGGCAGTTAATAATGAATCGATTGCTCTGGACAATGGTTCCGTGATATACAAAACTAACGTAACTCTCGGCACCAACAACTTTGCCGTAACAGCAATTGATCTTGCAGGCAATCCTTCCGTCTGGAATAAGACAATCCTTGTAGACGAGGACAACCTGCCAGACTGGTATGAGATTGATGTAACTGGAACAGATCCGCTGGATGGTGATTCTGACTCAACATTAACAGGTGTAGATGAATCAGATAACGGTGTAAATGATGATGAAGAAGATTTCGATCTGGATAAAGTATTAAACAAGGAAGAGTTTGCATATGAACTCAATCCATTCAGTCCGGATACTGATGATGATGGACTTACTGATTGGTATGAAATACGTATCTCTGGAACAAATCCCCTTACAGTCGACTCGGATGGAAATGGGTTGGATGATGCTGATGAGGATCCGGACGAAGATTCACTGAATAACCTTTTGGAACAGCAATACGATACAAACCCATTTTCAAATGATACAGATTCAGATAAATTGCTTGATTATAGAGAAATATTTGATTTTGGTACTAATCCGCTGGAAAAAGATACTGATAATGATTTCCTGAATGATTTTGATGAATTAGAACCTCAATTTAGTACAGACCCTCTAAATCCTGATACCAACTACAATGGTATACTTGATGGTCATGAACTGTATGAACAGGTTATTGGAGGTAAAGAATTGGGAGTTGAAGTTATAATAAATGCATCAAACAATAGGGATGGTACGTTCATTTTCGAAGATGATGGGGATGAGTTACAGATAGATTCTGATGTTTTTATTGTAAGTCCAATTAATATAATGTCAAAAGAAGAATTCCAGACTATCAAAATTAAAATGTATTATAATGAATCATCTTTAGGTTCGATGAATGAGTCAGATCTCGGTATATTCTATTTTGATGAAACAAACCATTCTTTTTCACTTCTGGAAAAGCAGTGGGTAAATATTGAAGACAATTATATCTGGACTGAAACTGAGCATTTAAGTGATTATATTATAGGCAGTAAACCAAAAAATAGTGATAATTTCTTAAGTGCGGATGAGCCCATTAAACCGGAACTTAGCCCTGGAGATAAGATACATATAAATGCCAGGGTACATAATCTGGAGGCTGGTGAAGCAAACAATGTGGAAGTGGCTTTCTATAATGGTGATCCTGACAACGGTGGTGAATTTTTAGGAACAGATGTTATCGACAGCATCGCAGGTGGGCAATCAGCATTAGCTTCATTGAACTGGGATGTCAAGTTAAATAATAAAATAAATATTTTTATAAAAGTTGACCCATCTAATACTATTGTGGAAACTAAAGAGAATAATAATAATGCAAATAGATTTTTAGATAACTATGCAATAGATTCAGATGGAGATGGTCTTAGCGATAAAGATGAAATAAACGGTATGCGTACAGCAATGGGTATCATTTTCTTTACTGATCCCCATAAACCAGATACGGATGGGGATGGTCTTAATGATGGTGAAGAAATGGGACCTGTAATGGAAGAAACCCGGGGTGAGTTCAAAGGGCAGCACTATTACTATCTTTTCAGCTATCCCAGTCCGAATGGTTTTGGTTTTTTCATTCCTATAAATCCATTTGATTCGGATAACGATGGACTTTCAGATAAAGCTGAATATGATTTCGGTTCAAGCGGTATTGATAAAGACACGGATAACGACAAACTGAACGATTATGATGAGCATCGACTGGGTACTTTGCCCAGGGACCCTGACACTGACCGCGATGGTCTGACCGATGGATGGGAGACCATTACAGACACCACCAATAACAAATACGGTGCCACCGACCCTCTGAACAGGGATTCGGATTTCGACAAAGCCATCGACGGCGGCGAGTCCAATATATACCCCAACACGCCCATCGATATTGATGGTGACGGTGTGATTGATTCAGGCAAGACGGTGGACATCAACGGGGACGGTATCATAGAGCTGGGCGAGGAGAATTACTATGAGACGCCGCCGGGTGAATACACTTACTTTGTTGATGTGTTCATGGTGGTGGATGAGGAGTACAAGGATAACCTACGTACCATCTGGAATCCTGACCGTTGGAAAGATATCTCTACAGGTGCTATTAATGAAGCAAGTGATTATTTCCTGAGCACATTCCAGGTCAAATTGAATATATCAGAAATAGATGATAGCTGGGATTCGGAGGATAGTAAAAAATATACCAGTAAATTGCTAGAAGAAGTAGAGATTGAAAAAAATTGGATTGGTTTGGATACGGGAACTGACAATCATAACTCGGATATTTTAGTGGCTTTTACAGGACAGGATCCTTATCTGGACTCAAAATTGTATGGTGATTATCTAGGTATTGCTGATGATAGGTATGCTGCCACTATAACTAGAATCCCTCCCTATCCAAATTTGTTATCCGGCAATCTGGTGCAGCATGAGGTGAGCCATTTGTTCGGTGCAAATGATTACCATGACCAATAGGGGATAAAACCACGTGGGGTTTCATCTGGACAACTCATAAATGGGATGATGAAAGTTTCAATATTATTGAATCAAATAAATTGGAAGTATCTTTCTTCAGTGAAGGTGGGGACTATGATATTACAAACTAAGTTTTTAAGCGCTCTGCATGAATTCGGTGAAATATAATGAAAAATAACAAGATATTATTAATATTTTTAATAATTATATTAACTCCAGTCTTTCTTGGGTGCATTGATCGACAAAGCAGTTATGTTAGTTACAGTATTTATGTAACGCCTGATGAGAATTCTGAAACTACATTAATTGTTCCAGTCGTTATAGACAATAAATCCGGTGAAATCGATGAAGTAATGACCAATCCAAAAAAATTTTCAAGTGGTGGTGGCGTATTAGAAACAATCGAAACAGATAAGGGTCTGGCTTTGAAGATAATTATAAATGAAGAAGTAGAAATTGATTTTTCAAAAGAATATAAAGAAATCACTTCTGATTTAATGCGAAATAAAACTTTGAGTATGACAAACCTGAATTATGATGAAAATGGGAAACCTGTGATTAAAAGCTGGGTATATGTAAATTCATCTGCAGGCCAAGTCCCGAGGTTTTTCGTTAGTTTACATATAGGGGAAAACTATAAAGTGCAATTTCTTAGATTTGGGTGGCAGAAATATCTCCAACGGCTGGCATCAGTTTAGCGTTGAAGAGGGATATTTATATGCGGATTAATATGAGCGCTGGTGCCGCTGAAGTAGGGTACGTTGAATTTGGTGATAGGAATATTTCCTATGGCTGGCATCAGTTTAGCGTTGAAGAGGGATATTTATATGCGGATTAATATGAGCACTGGTGCCGCTGAAGTAGGGTACGTTGAATTTGGTGATAGGAATATTTCCTATGGCTGGCATCAGTTTACTGCTGAAGAGGGATATGCATACGCATAAGGTGCATGCAAAACCTCTGGCTCGCTATATTAAGAAGGTCTCTTTGATGGAGATGAAACGGGCTGCATGACGATTGTAGATTTATACAGATTCAAACAACTCCGACACCGACCTTGATGGTCTCACAGACGGCTGGGAAGCAATGACCACCACTACCAAAAACAAATACGGACCCACAGATCCCCTGAACAGGGATTCTGACAATGACGGTGCCATCGACGGCGGCGAGTCCAATATATACCCCAACACGCCCATCGATATTGATGGTGACGGCGTGAGTGATTCAGGCAAGACGATGGACCTCAACGGGGACGGTAT
>PGYG01000048.1:16175-17847 GCA_002839545.1 Candidatus Methanoperedentaceae archaeon HGW-Methanoperedenaceae-1 | reverse complement strand
TCTGATGATGCTATTCCAAAAGATCAACTTAGTGTATTATTAACTGATGCAATTGATGATTTTTACTGGAATTCTAATAAAAGGAATGCTGATGCCTTAATTGCATTGACAGGAAAAGATCCTGATTATGAGGGAATGGCATCGAGAGGCTATTCAGCAGTAGTCGTACAAATACCAGAATTGTCTGATCCACGTGTGTTAGAATTCAATGAAAATTTAAAACATTTAGGATTTTTAGATGTTTTTGTGCAGAATGAATGGACACCCAGATTGATGCAACATGAAGTCAGTCATCTGTTTGGAGCCTATGACTATGGCATGGAAAGTCCAAACTATCACAAACAGGATCATATAACTGGTGAACGTTTAGCCAGAATTCACAGCGTCATGGATAAAACTAAATATTCAGATGATCCTGAGGGTTTTAAAGCAGACCCAACTGGAAATATTTGGTTATGCAATGAATGGAATGAAGAAAGCATTGAGATAATAAATGCCAATAAGTCTAAGAAAACCAACGGAAGTTATAAAATATTTGTTTAATAGGAAGTGATGAATTGTGGGATCGCAAAAACACAACTTATTCGTTTTATTAATGATTTTAACCTTAGTTTCGATTTCATATGGTTGTTTAGATGCAGCAAAACCTCATGCGAATATCGAATATATTTTAATTATAAATACATCCGAAAATATAACCGCCTATTTTCCAGTCCCTTTGGATTTACCAAATAACACGATTTCTGATTTGGTTTCACTAATAAGGATCGATGAGAAAGAAAGTGATGAACTGGTGGTATCTCATGAAACCATCAAAACAGAATATGGATATGCTTTAAAAGTAACAACAAATGGAAATGTAACATTAAAGGCTACTGCTGATTATGAATATCTAAAAAACCATCCGCTGATGCCTGTTGGATCGTTTTATTCACAGATAGATGAGCCTTTATTTTTTGATATGAGTATGAAAACCAATGGAAGTAATAATACACTTAATTTATCTTATTGGGCATATCTTGAGAATGCAAACAATGAAAAGCCAGTAAAAGCACGTGAGATTTTAGTAATCTCTGTAGACGCAGGTGAAGAGTTGTGGTCAAGTTTAAAGGATGATTCTTCACGATCTGGCAGTTTTAGCCTTAAACCTGGATGGCAGATAATAAATTTCACCCATATGGTTGGTGTTCATTAAGCGAAATCTCTAAAGGATGCTACCGTTATCAATAGGATTCCGCCTGCTTCGTTGTATCGTTTGTCAATCTGGTACAACATGAAACAAGTCATTTATTCGGCACACCGGATTTCGATTCCGACGGTCTTTCGGACAAAGCCGAATATGATTTCGGTTCAAGCGGTTTAAATAAGGATACTGATAACGATAAGTTGAATGGCTTCGAAGAACATCGACTGGGCACCCTCCCGCGAAACCCTGACACTGATAGCGATGGTCTGACTGATGGTTGGGAAGCAATGACCACCACTGCCAAAAACAAATACGGACCCACAGACCCCCTGAACAGGGATTCGGACAATGATGGTGCCATCGACGGCGGCGAATCGAATATATATCCTGACACGCCCATCGATATTGACGGTGACGGTGTGAGTGATTCAGGCAAGACGGTGGACCTCAACGGGGACGGTATCATAGAGATGGGCGAGGAGAATT
>PGYG01000048.1:2360-16124 GCA_002839545.1 Candidatus Methanoperedentaceae archaeon HGW-Methanoperedenaceae-1 | reverse complement strand
CAATAGATCGGTAGATGGGGCAAGTGTGTACTTTATGGATGAGTTTGATATTAAGTTAAAAGTAGTGGAAATATCTGAGGATGTATGGAATTCTGATGACGCCTTAGACACCCATGATATATATCGATTACTAGAAGATGGAATGACAGAATATCATTGGATAAATGATAAGAAAGGCATGGATACTTTAATGGCATTTACAGGAAAAGATCCCAATTATGAGGGAGTGGCCAGCAAGGTTAATAAAACTGTGGTAGTTCAAATACCTGAAATAAGTGATCCTCAGATTAATTCATATGTAGTTGGAATAAAATTATTAGGCAAGTGGCCGAATATACCCGATGATATTACTAACTATGGTGTACAATATTACTGGGATTCATATTTAATTCAACATGAAGTCAGTCACGTTTTCGGTGCTCATGACTACGGTCCATATCCTAAACGGGAGAAGGATGAGATTACTGGTGACAAATTAGCAAGAATATACAGTATTATGGATAAGACGAAACCTTCAGAAGATTTTGATGGTTTTTATGATGAACATTGGGGAAATATCTATTTTACACATAAATGGAACCCTGAAAGTATTCAAATAATAAATTCAAGTAAAATTGATATGACTAATGGAGGATTTTCCCAAATAGAATAAAGGAAATAATAAACATGAAAAATACAATCAAATACTTCAAATATTTAACAATTTTAATTATTCTATTAATAGGTTCAAACCTATCCGGTTGTATCGATAGTTCAGATCAGTATTCACCCATAAAATATACTATCACTATAGAAACAAACGACTGGGCAACTATCTATCTCCCAGTTCTTTTAGATCTCCCAAATAATACGGTTGCAGATTTAGTTTCTTACTTGAAGGTCGATAAAAAAAAATCATCGGATATTAAAGTGATTTATGATATTATTGACACAAATCACGGAAAAGCTTTAAGAATCAATACTTCAGGAAACGTTACTCTGAAAGCAGTTGCAGGTAATGAATATTATAAAAATCATCTGGAATTGCCGATTACTCCCTTCATTCCAGGAAAAGAAGAACAGCCAAAATTTTTTAATATGAGTATGAAAGTAAATAAAAGTAATATTCATTGGGCTTATCTTGAAACCAATGCGGATAATCAAGTTAAAGTTCAAATCTTATCAGGAGCTAATATAAAATATGGGGGAGAATATTTAGATAGTATATCAGATGGATCAGATGACAGACTTCATTTCTTCACAATGGAACATGGTTGGCAGACTATCGGTTTCAGGCGCTCAGTGGTATATTATTGATTGGTTAAGAATTATATTACACAACAGACCGACAGATGGGAAACGACAGCATCTCCTGATAATATGAAATACGGGGCCACCGATCCCCTAAACGGGGATTCGGACAACGACCGCGCCATCGACGGCGGCGAGTCGAATATATACCCCAACACGCCCATCGATATTGATGGTGACGGTGTGATTGATTCAGGTAAGACGGTGGACCTCAACGGGGACGGTATCATAGAGATGGGCGAGGAGAATTACTATGAGACTCCGCCGGATGAATACACTTACTTTGTTGATGTGTTCATGGTAGTGGATGAGGAATATAAGGAAGAATTATGGACAGTCTGGAATCCGGACCGCTGGAAAGACATCTCCACCGATGCTATTAATGACGCCGGTAAGTATTTCTTGAGCACATATCAGGTTAAATTGAACATATCGCAGATAGATGATAGCTGGGATTCGGATGATGCTAAAAAGTCTTCAGGAGAATTATTAAGTGAAGTTATGATAGAAACTAATTGGATTGGTCGTTCCGGTGGTACGGACAATCATAATTCAGATATTTTGGTAGCTTTTACAGGGCAAGATCCTGGTATGCTTTCTAAATATTATGGTGATTATTTAGGTATAGCTCGCGGACATGATGCTGCTGAACTCAATAGAATTCCCCCATATCCAGATTTATTATCCAGCAATCTGGTGCAGCATGAGGTGAGCCATTTGTTCGGTGCAAATGCCAATAGGGGATAAAACCACGTGGGGTTTCATCTGGACAACTCATAAATGGGATGATGAAAGTTTCAATATTATTGAATCAAATAAATTGGAAGTATCTCTGTTCAGTGAAGGAGGGGACTATGATATTACAAATTAATTTTAAATCACTCAAACAGGTGAGAATCATGAATATTAATAAAACATATCTGATAATACTAATCATCCTCTTGAGTTTAGTTTTTGCGGGTTGTATAGGTGAGCCAAAGGGTTATGTGGGTTATACTATTTTTATCACCCCGTCCGAGGGATCGGAAACCACATTGATCATTCCGGTTGTCATGGATATCAACACCGGGGGAATTGATGGTGTGATGCTGGCAGATCCAATATTCGGTGAGGGCAATGCATCATTAGAAATTATAGACACGGGATGGGGGCCGGCACTAAAGATCATAACACACGAATATATGCAAATTTATATTATAAAAGATTATGATGAAAGCGGTCCCGAATTAATTCCAAATAAGACCTTAAGCATGACAAACACGACCTACGATGAAATGGGTAATCCTGTGATGACAGCCTGGCTTTACGCGAACTCAACTGCAAACCAATCGCGTATTTGGATTACCATGAGCGTGGGTGCGTGGCAGAAATATCTCCAACGGCTGGCATCAGTTTAGCGTTGAAGAGGGATATTTATATGCGGATTAATATGAGCGCTGGTGCCGCTGAAGTAGGGTACCTTGAATTTGGTGATAGGAACATTTCCAATAGCTGGTATCAGTTTACAGTTGAAGAAGGGATTGCGATCCCTGAATAGCAGAAATAAGCCGGGACATTGGTGTCAAGTCCAATACGTTTGTATTTCACCAGCTCTCCCGTTCTTTTTTAACATATTTGTCCAAGTCGATGTCCTGCCATATTTCCTTGCCAAGTCCTTTCAGGTTCTTAAGGGAAAGCTGTTCTTTAACTTCTGTTTTTTTCATGATTAGTTCATGGTTTTTCTGGTTAACCTTAACAGTACTCATCATAATCCTCACACAAGCACATCCACAACCGTAAAAACAAGCATGCTCAAACTAACAGCAGCATTCACATTAAAAAAAGCAACAGGTATATTCGTAAAATCATCAGCCTTAACAAGTGAATGCTCATACCACACAAGTATCCCGATAATAACAAGCCCTGCTATAAAAACAACACCAAGTTCAAGCACGAACAGCAACCCGACCAACAGCACAAGCATTAATATATGCGACACGAACGACAGCAAAAGCGCGTTTTTCACGCCAAAAGCTGTTGGTATGGAATACAGCTTATTCTTCAGGTCAAAATCAAGGTCTTGAAGTGAGTATATTGTATCAAACCCTGCAACCCACAAAGTGACTGCAAACAACAGGAGAAGCATGGCAATCTCTGGTGTGCCAAACGGTATATTAAAAATACCAGTCACCGCAAGCCAGCCCCCGACAGGCGCATAACCGAGATTAAGTCCCAGAACATAATGCGACACAGGTACAAACCGCTTGAGGTAGGGATACACAAAAGACGTAACAGGGATTATAGGTGCAAGTTTCAGGCACAAGGGATTTAATTTGTACGCAGAGAAAAACAACAGGATATACGATATGATTATAATGCCCCAGACTTCACGGATACTGATTTTACCGGACGGCAGCTCACGGTTTGCCGTCCTCGGGTTTTTGGCGTCAATATCCCTGTCAATAAGGTTATTCAATGCCATTGCAGCGCTGCGGGCACCGAGAAATGCAAGCGCAATCCAGAATAAGATGCGAAGCTCAGGGACGCCGCCAGATGCCAGGAATGAGCCAAGGTATGCAAAAGGTATTGCAAATAACGTATGCTTTATAACAACGAAATCCATGTACAGTTTTAATTTTTCGAACATCGCAACTCTTTTCCCTTATTATCGATATTAACCATCCTGATTGCAATGATTAACCTTTATTTTATCGGCTCAGCAGGGAGCGGCAAATCATCACTGACAGGTGCTTATGCCGGATGGATGGATCGCCAGGGGTACAATTCAGTAACCGTGAACCTTGACCCTGGTATTGAAAATGCGCCTTATGTTCCTGATATTGACATAAGGGACTGGATAAAACTTAAGGACATCATGAAAGAATACAATGTCGGTCCGAACGGGGCGCAGATTATTGCGGCGGATTTACTTGCAATTAATATTACCGAAATGAAAGAAGTCCTGGACAGTTTCGAGACAGAACACGTAATTTTCGATACGCCAGGACAGATGGAGTTGTTTGTCCTCAGGCAGTCAGGAAAAGTCCTGATTGATAGTTTTGATAATAATAATTCCCTGATAGGTTTCCTTTACGACCCTGTAATTTCAAAAACGCCGTCTGGTTTTGTATCACTTATGCTGCAAGCTGCTTCTGTGCAGGTGAGGTTCAATACCCCGTTTATCAACATCCTTACAAAATCCGACCTGCTTGAAGAGGAAGATGTGGACATGGTGGTGGGCTGGAGCAATGATTTCAGTCAGCTCGAAGAGGCAATTAACAGTGAAACCCCGACATTAAGGACACAGTTGAACCAGGAGTTTTTATCAGCCCTTAGCTCATTCGGGTCAAGCCATACACTGTCCCCGGTTTCTTCAACTTATGGGTCTGGAATGGAGGACATCTATAATGTTGTCCAGCAGATGTTCTACGGCGGGGAAGACCTTGAGGGGAAACGGATGGATAAATAATCCACCCTGCCCCGTCTTAGTCCAGTCCGAGTTCATTCCAGATACTGTCCACCCTCTTCCTGACATTTTCATCCATCTTCAAAGCATCAGGCCATTCCCGCATGAATCCCTCATCAGCACCTTTTCGTGTGGCATCGATTCCCATTTTCGAGCCAAGATTCGGTAACGGCGATGCGTGGTCAAGTGTATCTGTTGGTGCTTTGTCTATTATGATGACATCCTGTGCAGGGTCCATACGTGTCGTTACAGCCCACAGCACTTCCCCCATATCCTGCACATTAACGTCATCATCAAGCACGATAATTGTCTTGGCAAACATCATCTGACCCATTCCCCACAGGGCAAACATGACTTTCTTTGCATGACCCGGATACCTTTTTTTTATGGAAACAATACAGAGGTTGTGGAAAACAGCTTCAACAGGCAGGTTAACATCAACAATTTCTGGAAGCTGTGTTTTCATGAGAGGAAGGAAAATCCTCTCGGTTGCTTTCCCGAGATATGCGTCTTCCATCGGCGGGATGCCGACAATAGTTGCATGGTATACCGGGTTTTTGCGGTGTGTGATGCATGTTACATGGAAAACCGGAAATTCGTCTGCCAGTGAGTAGTATCCTGTATGGTCGCCGAACGGTCCTTCTGTACGCCGTTCTTTTACGTCCACATATCCTTCAAGTATAATCTCAGCGTGGGCAGGAACATGGAGGTCAACGGTTTCGCATTTTACAAGCTCGACATTTTTCCTGCGCAGGAATCCTGCAAACATCATCTCCTCGATATTATCAGGCAGCGGCGCAGTAGCTGAGTACACAATCGCAGGGTCAGCACCAATGGCGACAGCGACTTCTATCTTATCGCTGTTCCTGCCTGCATCAGCATAATCACGCGCACCGTGTTTGTGGATATGCCAGTGCATGCCGGTTGTTTTGCTGTCGTACACCTGCATCCTGTACATACCCACGTTTTGTTTTCCGGTTTCCGGGTTTTTCGTGAATACAAGCGGAAGTGTAATGAACCGTCCGCCGTCTTCAGGCCAGCATTTAAGGACAGGGAATCCATCAAGTGAAAAACCATCCCTGCGTATGACTTCCTTGCATGAGCCTGATTTAACATACTTCGGGGCAAATGAGGTGAGTTCCTTGATTTCAGGTATTTTCTTAATCCCTTCCCACAGCCCTGACGGCGCTTCAAATTCAAGGAGTTTCTGTATCCGTGAGCCGATGTCATCAAGGTTTTCCACTTCAAGAGCCAGGCACATCTGCTCCATTGTCCCGAAGGCGTTTGCAAATACAGGGATGTCGTATCCTTTTACATTTTCGAATAACAGGGCAGGACCTCCGTTTTTCACTGTCCTGTCAAGTATTTCTGTAATCTCAAGTTCAGCGCTTACTTCTGTTTTTATCCGTTTTAGCAATCCCTTTTTTTCAAGGGTTTCCATGAATTCGCGCAGGTCTTTGTATGCCATTTGTTACCTCTGATAGTACTGTTATGATTATTGTGTGTTTTCCGAACTTTTCATCAGGGAGGCGGCTTTCTCAAGGCAGTTTTTATGAACGTACCCGAGCTGCTTTTTCCTCCAGTTCTTGGATGTGTCGCTTCTTCCTTCGACTGGCTCGTAGATGATAAGCATGTTATTTGCATCTTCGGGAAACATTAATTTCACGAAATCATCACATATCAGGCATTTTTTCCACCGCAGGTATTTTCTTTCTGTCATGTCAGGTTCATTATTAGTTCGGTGGTATATAGACGTTCCGTTACGGCAAATAGTTAGGAATATTGCGTTACGGATTTTCTGGGAAATATATATGACTAATAAAAAGATTAATAAATGTCTTGGCATATAACATAAAACGCATATTGAGATTAATAGTTTGAAGTACAAGGGAGTAATAAATTGATTACTGAAGCAAAAGTAAACAAATCAGGGCGTTTGCAATCAGAAACAAGCGCCGAACTTGATGCGCTGCTGCCGGCTGTGCTGGATAAAGCATTTAAGGGTGAGATGTGATATAACTATTCAATCTCATTGATCATGGTGAATTAAATGTCCGAAACAATGATAAAAATCAAAATAGAAAAACTTGAGGAAGGAGGCTATCTTGCTACCAGTGAAACCTTGCAGGGACTTATAGCACAGGGGAGGACGATTGCAGAGACCCTCGAAATCGCCCAGGATGTGGCAAAGAGATTAATTGAATCATATATTGAACATGGGGATCCGCTTCCATTCGAAATCAAGGAAATGAAAAGTTTTGTTGTTACCACAAGCGTTCCTGTAACTGTAAATGCATGACACACCTTCATTCAATGACTGCCTCCGAGGTCATTAAGAGACTGAAGAAAGCCGGATTTGTTTTTGACAGATACGCAAAAGGCAGCCATGAAATCTGGTATAATCCTGAAACAAAAAGAAGGGTTACAATCCCAAACCATCCTGGTACAGATATTCCTAAAGGAACACTGAATGCAATCATAAAAGAAGCAGGTTATTCAATAGAAGATTTTCTGGAGTTATAATAACACTCATGCGCCCCCAGGCAGAAACCGGTGCCGAAATGGATGCGCTGATGCCGGCGGTGCTGGATAAAGCATTTAAAGGAGAGATGTGATTGTATTATAAAGCAAAAATCCTGCTAACAAAGTTGGAATAATAAATGGAAATCGAATTCAAAGAGGATAATATAATATTCGACAGGGAGCTTTCCATACTGGATAGTTTCGTTTTAAGTTTCACAGAACATCTGGCAACGAATAATATAAAATATGTAATTATTTCCGGGTATGTCGCTATTCTTTTCGGGCGAAGCAGGATGAGCGAAGATGTGGACATTTTTATTGAAAACATATCCTTTGAGAAATTCTTAAAATTCTGGTCTGGAATAGAGCAAAGCTATGAATGCCTCAATACCAGTAACTCTTATGAAGCGTATAACGATTATTTAAACAATCATCAAGCCATAAGAATAGCGAAGAAAGGAAATTTCATTCCGAACATTGAACTCAAATTTGTAAAAAATGATCTTGACCGGTATTCCCTTGAAAATAGAAAGCATATAAAGCTTGCAGATAAGTCATTATATCTATCTCCACTTGAATTGCAAATTCCATACAAGCTATTTCTGGGGTCGGAAAAGGATATTGAAGATGCGCGCTTCCTGTTCAAGCTGTTTCAGGATAATTTAAATATCGCATTGCTAAAAATGTTTTTAACTAAACTGAAAGTGCCGGATAATCATTTCAAAAGATACCTTGGAGGTTTTGATGAAAGTTGATTTAGAGGAATTAAAAAAGGAAAAAGAGACCAATTTCAAGGAACGGTTGGATTTCATTGATAAATATGTTGAATGGATAAAAGTGACACCAAATAAAGTCTGGTCAAGGCAACATAAAGAGTTTATAGACAGTGCATTTCATAAATCCTGATTTTTTAAAGTCATTAAAATCGTTCACTTTCCCAAACCGCGCCGACATACTTTACACCAACCGTAAATTATAAATACTATTGTTCGCATATATACGAATTAAGTGGGCAGGAAAATTCTTTTTTAGAATCACCACCATAATCCCGTTCTGCCCACTACCCTCCTATTAATGAGTTCCGTTACGCTTTCATATATATCAAAATCCGTAACGGCTTTAATGCGCCAAAATCCCGTTACGGTAAACCCCAGTAAAATACCGTTACGGGATGTTTACAGGGAATCAAGCGGGCTTTTAATCTTCTTTATTTCCTCGGTAGAAACCTGTGTATAAATCTGCGTTGTCTGGAGATTCGAATGCCCGAGCAGTTTCTGGATTTTCCTTATATCCACACCGTTTTCAAGAAGATGCGTGGCAAAAGAATGTCTCAGGGTATGGACATGCACATCCTTGTTAATTCCCGCGCGCTTTACAGAAACGCTGATTGCATGCTGGATTCCCCGCGGCGACATTTTCCGTCCGTTTACAGAAAAGATGTATGATTTTTCCCCGGAGCCGTTTTTATTCCAAAAACCGAGAAGCTCATCCTTAAAAATATCTGAAATAATAAACATCCTGTCTTTTGAACCTTTACCAGAACGCACCCATCCGATGCCTTCGTCCATGTCAAGGTCGTAATATCTCAGGTTTATACACTCTGAAAGCCGAAGACCTGTGGAATAAAGAAGCTCGATAAGCAGTCTGTGTTTCGGGTTTTCTGTGCATTCAATAAGATGCTTTATTTCCCTCTGGCTCAGGATTACCGGAAGCCCTTTTGATGCTTTAGGTGTTTTTATCCTGGATATCTCTAAACCTAGAACTTCCGTGTAAAAAAACTTCAATGAGGCTTTTATTAGCGCAATAGATGAGTTTGAAAGTGAATGGTCTGATATCTTGTATGCAAGGTATTCACGTATATCGTCTTCTGTGATGTCTTCGGGGTTTTTCCTGGTGAACCTGAGAAACGCGGAGTTGTAAAACAGATACATTCTTGCGGTTTGCGGTGAGAATCCCCTTATTTTTAGTTCTGTTTCCAGTCGTTTGAGCGAAGGCTGCTGTCCTGTCATATATTACTTGCATATTAGGCAGTTTACCTATATAAAAACTGCGTATAATATATCTTATACGCAGTTTTGTGTAATTTGGTACATTTTCTGCCTGATTTCATGTTGAATTTCAGATATTTGGTAAATTTCATCGCAAATAACAATCAATATTTTGAAGGTATTTTACTATGTTAAATAGGCTAGACTATCTGTGTAGAATTATATAATATAAATATAGTCTAATAAATTATCACACATATTTTAAAAAAAAGCTGGTTTTTATTAAAATAATATCTTTAACTTAATTATTTTTTAATAAAATTAAATTACCGTAACGGCAATTATCAATTAAAATTGCGTAACGGATATTTAGTGCAGGATAAAATTTAAAATTACCGTAATATTATATAAATAATAAAGTTAAATAATTAAAATAATATTTTATATTTATTAATACACTTTATATAATCAACAATATTAAGTTCAACTAATGCCGTTACGCAATAACACCCCTATAAATCCGTAACGGCATTTATTAAAAAAATTACCGTCACGGATTTTACAATCAACAATTCAATCCAATTTCCCGCCGATTATCCTGTCATATACCTCGCTCCATGACAACTGCGAGCCGGCTGCTACAAACATTGCACATGCAACAGCCTCTGCAATCATCTCATCAGTTGCGCCGTGTTTCTTTGCACGTTCGGCATGAATTTCGGTACACCCTCACATCTCATAAGGACTGAGGCAGCCATAGAGATGAGTTCCTTTGTCCGGGCATCAAGCGCGCCTTCGCTGTAAACCGCATCCTTCAACCCAGCAAACGCTTTTGCAACGTCCGGTGTTTTCTCATTAAACCATCCCATTTTAATTCCTCCTTTTTACTGGTAAACCATCAATATCATACCATACTATACTGATCCTTCTTGCAACATGAACCAGCCCCAGCATTACAGGAACTTCTATCAAGGGGCCCACAACAGCCGCAAACGCCTGTCCGGAGCCAATCCCGAAAACCGCAACTGCCACCGCTATAGCAAGCTCGAAATTGTTACTTGCCGCCGTAAATGCAAGAGTTGTGGACTGCTCGTAAGAGAATCCCAGTTTATGTGACATCATAAACGAAATGGCAAACATTACTATGAAATAAACAAGCAGCGGAACAGATATCCGAAACACATCCCACGGCAGGTCAACGATTTTTTCACCCTTTAACGAGAACATGATAATAATTGTAAACAAAAGCCCGATAAGTGCAGTCGGTCCAAGTTTCCGCATGAACACGTTATCATACCAGTCTTTTCCCCTGCGTTTCAGTAATATGGTACGTGTCAGGAATCCTCCAATAAACGGCAATCCAAGATACACAAATACCGCTTTTGCAACCTGCCAGATAGAAATATCAACGACAGCACCACCTCCGATTCCGCCAATCCATGTAGATAATACAGTGATAAACACGTAAGCAAGAACCGAATACAGCGCAACCTGGAATAAGGAATTCATAGCCACAAGCACGGCGCACAGGTCATTATCCCCGTCTGCAAGCTGGTTCCATACAAGCACCATGGCAATACACCGTGCAATACCGATAAGTATCAATCCCATCCTGTATCCCGGAAGGTCGGGCAGGAATATCCATGCAAGGGCAAACATAAGAACCGGACCTATTACCCAGTTCTGGATTATTGATACACCCAGAGCTTTCCCATTTTGTTTCATTTTGGAAAGTTCTTCGTATTTCACTCCTGCAAGCGGGGGATACATCATCCAGATAAGCCCGATTGCAAGTGGGAGTGAAACCTGTTCGATCGTGACAGTATCAAGTAAAGTTGCAAATTCGGGGAATATTGCGCCGATAGCTATCCCACCAGCCATTGCAAGCAGTATCCATAGTGTCAGGTACCTGCTGATTCCTGAAAGTTTTGATGGCATTAATGTTCACCTAACCATACATTGTTAAATAAAACCATATAAATGATTTCAAAAAAATTTGAACTATCTACTGAAATAAAGATATTGTCCCCATTCCCTTTTGGGTTAACGAATAAAATGAGAAGCGTGAGCGCCTGTTTTTGCATATCATACCCTGTCGGTTCAGGAAGCTGAGGTGGTATGAAATAGCAGATTTACGGAGTTTCATTTTCCTTGATATTTCATCAAGGCAGTGTTCCCTTGTTTTTAGCATTAACAGAATCTCCACGCGCTTAGGGTTTGAAAGGAGCTTCAGGTTATTTGCAATGTCTTTTGATTTCTGTCTCAATGGCATGTGCTCTTTTTCCAGAACATCAAGCCAGTTTTTCCTGAGTTCACTGTCGGCAGGACAGCACAGTTGCGAATCTTTTGAGGCGCATTTGCACTGTGGCATTATTTTATTTGGGTTAATTTTCCCATTATTCATATTATTCCTTGACACTATCGATAAGTATATTCAAATGATTACACATAAAATAAGACATGGTACGTTCAATATATTTAGACCATAGTTCCACAACACAGGTCAAACCTGAGGTTGCTGAAGCCATGTATCCTTATTTTTCCGGGAAATACGGCAATCCTTCAAGCCTTTACGCCATTGGAAGGGAGGCTAAAAAAGCAATGGAAGAGGCACGCCAGAAGGTAGCAGACCTTATAGGCGCAAAGAAGGAAGAGATTTTTTTTACAGGCAGCGGTACCGAATCCGATAACCTTGCCATAAAGGGAATAGCATACAAAAACAGGGGAAAGGGCGCTCATATTATCACAAGTTCAATCGAGCACCATGCAGTCCTGAATACGTGCAAATACCTCGAAAAACAGGGGTTTGATGTCACATACATTCCTGTCAGCAGAGAAGGACTTGTAAACCCGGATGACGTTGAAAAAGCAGTAACTGATAAAACAATCCTAATATCAATAATGCATGCCAACAACGAAATTGGCACGCTCCAGCCGATACGGGAAATCGGGAAGCTGGCAAAAAAGAACAAAATTCCATTTCATACTGATGCAGTCCAGACAGCAGGGAAAATTCCTGTAAATGTTGACGAACTCAATGCTGACCTTTTATCCCTTAGCGCCCATAAAATATACGGACCAAAAGGCGTAGGAGCGCTTTATATCAGGAAAGGGACAATTCTTGAACCCATGCTGCATGGCGGAGGGCATGAAAGGAATATCCGCCCTGGTACCGAAAATGTACCCGGAATTGTCGGTTTCGGGAAAGCTGCCGAGCTTGCCAGGGAACATTTACCAGAAGAGGAAAAACTGGCAGAGCTTCGGGATTCGCTTATCAGGGGCATTCTTGAAATAGAAGATTCATATCTTAACGGTCATCCCAAAGAGCGGCTTCCGAATAACGCTAATTTCAGGTTCAGTTTTATAGAAGGAGAATCAATGGTATTAACACTTGACATGAACGGAATAGCAGCTTCAACAGGTTCTGCGTGCTCTTCAACGTCACTTGAGCCGTCCCATGTACTCATGGCGCTTGGCTTAAAACCAGAAGAAGCACACGGTTCGCTCAGGCTTACGCTTGGGACGGGCAATACGCAGGAAGATGTTGATTACGTTGTATCGGTATTACCCGGGATTGTTGGAAAACTCAGGATGATGTCGCCGCTTGCGAGGTAAATTAATGACAGAAGGATATAGTGAAAAAGTAATGGAACATTTTGCCAGTCCGCGAAATGTTGGTGAGATTAAGGATGCTGATGGAATAGGTAAAGTTGGTAACCCGACCTGCGGCGACCTTATGTGGATATACATTAAGGTGAAAGATAACCGGCTTGAAGATATTAAATTCAAGACTTTCGGATGCGGGGCTGCTATTGCAACAAGCAGTATGATTACTGAACTTGCAAGAGGCATGACACTGGAAGAAGCGCTTGAGATTACCCGCAAGGATGTAGCTGATGCGCTTGACGGTCTGCCGCCTGTTAAGATGCACTGTTCAAATCTTGCAGCAGACGGACTTCATGCTGCCATAAAGGATTACCTTGAAAAATCGGGTAAAAAATGAGACCGCCGTGTGAAATAGTGGTTCAGAAAGTCCTGCCTGCAATCCGTTCCGAGCTTGCAAGAATTATGATTGAGGAGGGTTTGCCGCAGCAGCAGGTTGCGAACAGGCTGGGTCTGTCAAAGGCTGCAATATCCCAGTATGTAAGTTCCAAGAGGGGAAAGGAAGTGTCTTTCCCTTCTGATATCGAGGAGAATATTAACGAACTTGCACTTAACCTGATTGGAAACATGGCGCCTAATGATGCTGTTAGTAACCTCTGTGCTGTTTGTAAAGGCATCCAGATGTCAGGGTGGCTGTGTAAAGAACACTAGCAAAAAAATAACTCATGTACTTATTGTCTTAAGAAATGAGTTGTTTTTGAATGAAAGTATTTTTTCTTCGTAACTTGTTTTTATCTTTTGTAGAATCGCCAATAAATACATACCAATTATAAACTGCAAGAATAAAAGATATTATGAAGATAAACTGTGTAATTTCAACAATATAAAACGGATTGGTTATTCCCCCATTTTCTG
>PGYG01000048.1:0-2340 GCA_002839545.1 Candidatus Methanoperedentaceae archaeon HGW-Methanoperedenaceae-1 | reverse complement strand
ACACTTTCGTTTAAAAACAACCTGGCTTTCAATAAATCCCTGTCCACTTTTCGCATCATGAATAATATTTGCCCGATTAAGTATATCAGGATTACCGCGGCAATTGAATTATATATTTCAATGAAGATTTGCATGTAATTCATAATATACGTTTTTCCCTCCCCTATAACCATATAGGTTTTTAATTAATTCCAATTATAATCTATTGAATTACATACTATTTATAAATGTAACATCAAACACGGCACAATCTTAAAATCCAGTGGTTTGTTAATTTTCCCGATGATAAAACAGATGGTATTATAACAAATCCCACATTAGAGTTCTTTCCTGGGAGTTTCATTTAAGGGCAGATGAGAGATAAGGTAAAATCCCTTAAGTTCGTTTATGAAGTAGAATGTTACAACACCACCTTAACCCTGAATCACACCTGAAGCGCGTACGGATAATTGCAGATTACCAGTTCGGGAAAGGCGCAGGTGATGTCCTTTTTCCCGGCAGTGTGACGTTCCAGATGTCCACGACTAAACGGGTGCGCCAGATATTACTTGAGGGAAAACGCATCGCAACTGTGAGGGCGCACGATGGCATGCTTACCCTGAGTGTTTTTGGCGCTGGAAGAATTCATAGGCATGTATTGTATCCCGGGCAGAGGGTGGTTGTTAACAGCGATGCTGCGCCTTTTGTTGCGAAGGGAAAGACTGCTTTTGCGCGGCATGTGGTGGATGCTGACCCTGAAATCAGGGCAGGGCAGGAGGTTCTTGTGGTGGATGAGGGTGACAGGCTTCTAGCTACAGGGAAGACGATGCTGTGTGCTCTATGCTGTGTGCTCTTGAGATGAAGGCTTTTGAGAAGGGGACTGCTGTTGATGTGAGGGGCGGGGTTGAGGGGAAGGACAGGGATGGGGAAGAGTGAAATAGTACGAGAAGTCGTTTTTGAAAAACGTGGCATCAATAGAGATGATTGGACTATCATCAATTTTTAGGCTTTATTCAGGCACGGAGACTTTATAATGTTTATAAGGAAAAATTCGCATATGCGATAATATTTGTTTTATTGTGTAGACAAATGAATATCATTTTCAATATAAACTATAGACTGATTTAGAATCTTTGAAATTTTAGGAAAATAATGGATTATTTTCAGGTCAGTAATATCTTCTGAATATCTCGGTTCGTTAGCATGAACAGAACTGATTATAGCAAAAGGACATAAAAAATATGAGAAATATATTTGGTTTATAGAAAACTTTTTAAGATTAAATCCATTAAATTTTTTTACGGCTAAAGTAACTTGTATCATTTCTCTTTGAGATAATTTATTTAATGCATGCCTATGAACATAATTAAAATAATCCAATAAAGATGGAATGGAATTATCAAGCTCCAGTTTTGCTTCTTTATTTTTTTTCAAAAACTCTAAATATTCAATGCTTTTTTTCGAATCCATATTTAAAAAATTAGGGATTTTTTCTATCCAAGATTTTTGGAGCATTTTAATATAAACTTTTGATGTCTCGTGCCCAACTTCTTTTAGTGGGTCTTTTATTATTCCTAAAAATAGACCATATGTTTTAACGATTTTTTCAAAAGATTGTTGTACATGGTAAACAGTATTATTGTAGTCTTTGTCATCATAAGCGTCATTAGCCCTTGTAATATCTTTTTTCGATCTTGAAATTAAAACATTTACTTGATTTAAATCAATTTTAGTATTAACACTATTAATAATTTCATTATAATTTATTAATACATATTCTAAAATTCGATTTTCTAATTGTTTATCTCTATTAGGTAAAGGAGCCAAGAAGCTATTAACAATTTCTTTGAGAATTTTTCTTTGTTCATCTAAATTTTCAATGAAAGTTTCATTATAATTTTCTTCTTGATTCATACCTGTGTATTAAAATTTTTTATGTTTTAATTGAAAACGGAAAGAGTGTTAGAATTGTAGTATAAATGATGTGCTAAAAGGGATATTGGATATCTTAGCGCGCCGAATTTTTTGGGTTTCATGAGGTTGTTCTGGATTTTGTCGTCTTATGGTAGCATAAGATGAGCGCGTGTTTCAGTCACATGCCCCTGACTTAAGTCCATCCCCTATTAAATAATACTCAGCATCATGATTTTCTGTTATGTTCATCCAGTTTAGTTTAACCATTAATCCTCCAGTGTCCTGCAATAAAGCAGATACCACACTATTCAAATAAAATTTTTCACATATAAACTTACCCCACCAACTCCCCCCAAAAACCAACACATTTAATAAGCATCCTACACATTTAAAAACCCGAACTAAAGAAGAAAAGTGGTTTCATGAAAGACTATATCCTAAAAGACA
>PGYG01000047.1 GCA_002839545.1 Candidatus Methanoperedentaceae archaeon HGW-Methanoperedenaceae-1 | reverse complement strand
GAATTGGAGGGTGCTGAGCCTTAGTAAGTTTTAACGTGCGTTTGACAGATTTACTTTATATGGGTTTTTTCTTCCTTATAAAATACACGAATACACGAAAAGAATGGAAGTAAAAATGCTGTGTAACAGGATTAATTTGTGAACTGGTTCCGTAAATCATATCAAACATTTATATGTAATCGCTGTATAAATCTCAGAGCAGTTTTATAAAATCATCTGGTGAAAGTCCAGCCTGCCTGATGATTGACCTTAATGTGCCAACAGGAACCTCATTGTAATTAGGAATTATAACAGTGAATGTCTCATTTGATGTAATCATTTTCATCTTTATATGACTTCCCTTTTGAGATAGCACTTCGAAACCAATGCCGTTTAAGGCTTTTATAACCTTATGCGCTGACAGGATTGGAAGTTTTGTCATGCGTAACCTCAAAAGTTGTTAAGAAAGAAGTTCCATGTGGTACTGAAACATCTTCATCTTCAAGATAGAGTTCAACAGCTTCTTTAAGGTTGGTAACTGCTTCTTCCACGGATTTCCCCTGACTTGCTACGTCAATCTCAGGACACAATGATACGTACCAGTCCCCTTCCCTGTGTACTATTGCTGAAAATTTCTGTGTTTGTCCCATATTAAACAAAAAGGTTGGATTGTATTTAAGCATTATTGGTTCAAAAAATGGAATTATTGAGGACTGTATATGTTAGAAATGTTTGTAATCATGCCAAACATCTCACAAAACGCATACTTATAAAAAGTAAAATGATGTAAAGAACACCCATTATATTCATTCAACAGGCAGTTGTTTATCATGACCCAGGACATCATATCAAAAGTAAAAACCGCAAGTAAAGCCTTAATAGCACTTGCCAGCGTATCAGGCGCGGCAAAGGATGAAGCCCTGCGTGCAATGGCATCAGCGCTTGATGCAAACAGGGAAAAAATCATATCTGCAAACGACAGGGATATCGAAGCTGCGGAAAAACTTGTTAAGGAAGGAAAACTATCAAGCTCACTTTTAAAACGGCTGAAGGTTACTGATATAAAAATCAACGGTATGATTGCAGGCATCAACGATGTGGTGAAATTCGAAGACCCTGTGGGAAAAACCCTTGCAGGACTTGAACTGGATTACGGTCTTGAACTATACCAGGTAAGCTGCCCAATCGGGTTAATCGGCGTGATTTTCGAATCCCATGCCATTGAAAACACAACAGGACTCCCGAAAGGCGCATTTGCACTCATGGAAACAAGGGAAGAGGTTAACGAGATACTGAAACTTGATGAATATATCAGCCTCATCATCCCGCGCGGCTCAAACGAATTCGTAAAATACATACAGGACAATACCCGCATTCCTGTGCTCGGTCATGCCGATGGCATCTGCCACGTATATGTGGACAGTGCGGCAGCGCACACAAAAGCTATTGACGTGTGCTATGATTCAAAAGTACAGTATTCAGCAGTCTGCAATGCCATGGAAACCATGCTTGTCCACAGGGATATAGCAGGCGAATTCCTGCCAGAAATCGGCAGGAAATACAACGATGCAGGCGTTGAACTTCGCTGCTGTGACCGTTCGTATGAAATCCTTAAAAAAATGGGTTTCTTAAAAGCTGTGCTTCGTGCAACAGAAGAGGACTGGAGAACAGAGTATAACGATTTAATCCTTTCAATAAAGATAGTGGATTCCATTGACGAGGCAATCGACCACATCAATAAATACGGCTCACACCACACCGATGCAATCGTCACGGAAAATAAGGGAAACGCCACAAAGTTCATAAATTTCGTGGATTCTTCGAGTGTTATGTGGAATGCATCCACGCGGTTTGCAGACGGCTTCAGGTACGGGAAAGGCGCTGAAGTCGGAATCAGCACAAACAAGATTCACGCCCGCGGTCCTGTGGGTATGGAAGGACTGCTGATTTACAAATATGTCCTTCTCGGAAGCGGTAATAAAGTGGCAGATTATGCCGGAGAAAACCCAAAACCATTTACCCATAAGAAACTTAATATTAGCCTTGCTGACAGGATGGAAGGCGCAAAATAATGGATTCCAGCGGTTCGATTAACAGGAAAGAGATTTTCAGGGATGTCAAACGGATTGTCCTGAAAATAGGAACATCGTCCCTTTCTAACGATGACGGGAGTTTTAACAGCAGGTTAACAGAGGATATAGCCCGCCAGGTTGCAGCCCTCAGGAAACAGGGGAAGGAAGTTATTATCGTAAGTTCAGGCGCTATCGGTATAGGCATCGAACAGCTTGGCATGAAACAGCGCCCGCGTGAAATCCCGCGCAGGCAGGCAGCAGCCGCAGTCGGGCAGACAATCCTGATGAAAGAATGGCGCACGGCATTTGAAAAATACGACCTGAAAGTCGCACAGATTCTGCTTACATATGAATATTTCTCAAACAGGATGACGTACCTGAATCTCAGGAACAGCATTGCAGAGCTTCTGGAATTCGGGGTTGTCCCTATCATAAACGAGAACGACCCTGTCTGCGTGCATGAGATTGAGGCGACATTCGGGGATAATGACAAGCTCTCAGCAATGGTTGCGAGCAAGGTTGAGGCTGAACTTCTGGTCATCCTGTCTGATATTAACGGGCTTTATGACAAGAACCCTAAGAAAAGCGGGGATGCCAAACTTATCAGCACAATTCATGAAATCACGCCTGAAATCGAACGGTTCGGCGGCAGCCCGACCAGTACAAAAGGCGTGGGCGGCATGAAGACAAAAATAGAGGCTGCAAAGATAGCATGTATGTCGGGCTGCCACATGGTTATTGCAAACAGCGCAGAAGAAGACTGTGTCATGAAAGTTGTCGGCGGGGATGAGCTTGGCACACTGTTCCTTGCAAAGGACGGGAAGTATAAAAACAGGACGCGGTGGATAATCCTGTCAAAATCGTCCGGGAAAATCACCGTGGATAAAGGCGCAGAAGAAGCTGTCCGGAAAAGCAGGGGACTTTTACCGTCAGGTATCCTTGAGGTTGAGGGGATATTCGACCGCGGAGATATTGTCGGGATTGAAAGCGATGGTACAGTGTTCGCAAAAGGAATTACTGATTATACATCTTCTGAGTTAAATAAAATCAAGGGGAAGCATTCTGATAAGATTGAGGAGATGCTGGGTTACAAGAACTACGATGAAGTAATCAGGAAAGGGAATATCGGGCTTCTGTGAAATTACAGGCAACTGCTGCTTTTAATACCTGATTAGACTGTCATTACCTGCACCACATAACCCCTCATGATTGTGATGAAAACGGGCGCAACGTTTATAGTTTACAACGATAATGTATGCCGAATTTTAGTCTGTGGATATGCGAACGGATTTGCATTAAAACCGGATTCGTGAATAATATATGGACACCATGAAACGCCTGTTTGGAAGATTACCGCATTATTGCTCGGTTTCTCGTTATAATTGCAGGTTTATGTGCCTCGGCGTCCTGACACTCTTACTTATGTTCAGTTCAGGATACCTGTTTTTTGAAAACCAGGCACTTGAGGATGAACTGGAATACGTAACCCATGAAGTTGACATACTCAATGCAGAGGTTCCCGACCCGATTATAAAGTATGCGCCGCTTCTTGTAACTGTTGATGACCCGGAGTTAAAAGAGCTTGCCGGGTCTATGGAAAGCCCTGAGGAAATTTACCTTTTTGTCAGGGATAAGATTGAATACTCTGAAGAATACAACAAAGAAAGACTGGCTGTGCAGGTACTTGAAAACAGGCAGGGGGATTGCCTTGGGGAGGCGGATTTACTTGCAGCACTTTTAATTGCAAAGGGATATTCAACCGATGATGTTGTTGTAGCTATGGGGCATGTAAACGTACTGGGGGAAGACAGCCACCATGCATGGGTTGAGTTTAATAATAACGGAAAATGGATAGTACTGGATGCAACCTCGTATCTTGGGAATTATGAATTTAATACATGGGACAGGGAATCATATTACCGTACCTTTTACGCGAAACCGTATGCAAAATTTAATAATGAAGGCGTGCATGTGAACCTTATCAGTGAAGCTCACCGCAAAAAGAAATATTACTGAACGGTGTGCGACAGTGAAAAATTAAACCTGCTGTGAAAACCCGGTTATGCTTCCTTTATTTATTTTCCCATAACGTGCTTGATTAAATGCCCCATCTCTGGCAGTATAAGTTCAATGGCAAGCTTGACAGCATTTGGTGAACCCGGAAGGCAGAAAATGACCTTCCTGCGGGCGACACCTGCAACAGCCCTGGTAAGCATCACCGAGTTTCCTACCTGTTCAAGGCTTTTATACCTGAAAAGCTCCCCGAATCCTGGCATATCTTTTTCAAAAAAGGGATTCACGGCTTCAATTGTAACATCAGATGGTGAAAGACCCGTCCCTCCGGTTGAGATGATAACATCTGCTTCTGAATACAGCGCCCGTTTAAAGGATTCCCTGATATTTTCAATTTTATCAGGAACAAGCTCGTAGAGTACAATTTCACTGCCCTGTACCTTCATCATTCCCCAGATGAGTTTTCCTGATGCATCCTCTGCGCGCTCAGGTCTGTCAATGTTCCCGTATTTCTCAAACCGTGAGGTGCTTATTGTGAGTATTGCGCATTTAAAAGAGTTTTTTGTATTCTCTTTATGATGCAGCGGCGTGTTCATGACAGGTAATATATGCCAGAAGATATATGAAATATTCTGTTTAAAATGAGAGCTCTTGCGATTGATGTTGGAATGGGAACACAGGATATACTCCTTTATGACAGCGAAAGACGTATTGAGAACTGCTTCAAGATGGTCTTGCCGTCACAGACACAAATTGTGGCAAAGCGGGTTTCAGATGCGACAAACCAGGGTCATGATATTGTCCTCACAGGTGAAACCATGGGCGGCGGAGCATCAAGCAGCGCTGTAATGCGGCACATCAGGTCAGGATTTGGCGTGTATGCAACTGAAAAGGCAGCTCTGACACTGAATGATAATATAGATAAGGTAAGGAAAATGGGTATTGTCATTGTCAGTGAGGATGAAGCCTGTGAACTGGATGCGATTAGAATCGAGATGTGTGATATTGACAGGCATGCCCTTGAAAAAACATTCTCGCTTTTCGGTGTTAAGCTCCCTGATAATTTCGCAGTTGCTGTGCAAGACCACGGTTATTCCCCTGATTTTAGTAACCGCGTGTTCCGTTTTGACTATTTCAGGGAAGTTATACAAAATGGTGGAAATCTTGACTCTTTTGTTTACAGTGGTAATATCCCGGCACGTTTTTCGCGCATGAAAGCAGTTGAAAGGACACTCCATGGCGCGCTTCTCATGGATACGGGAATGGCTGCCGTACGGGGCGCGCTTCTTGATGGAAATGCAGAATCACCGTGTCTTGTTGTCAATGTCGGGAACGGTCACACCCTTGCATGTGTGGTTGACGGCATGGAACTTATGGCTGTATTTGAGCACCATACCGGACAGATGACGGCTGGAAAACTTGACGATTACCTGAAACGCCTTTGTGAGGGAACAGTTGATTTTAAAGAGGTGTTCGATGACGGCGGACACGGGTGTTTTGTAAAGGAAGCTGTAGGTTTCGGGAATATCGGGTCGGTACTTGTCACAGGTCCGAACAGGGATATTATGAAAAACTCAGGTCTTGGTGTTGATATTTGTTTTGCAGCACCGTTTGGTGACATGATGCTGACAGGTTGTTTTGGGCTTATGGATGCTTACATTAATAATACCAAAGGTTAAAATGGTGGATTATGAAAAACCGCGCTCTTTTTGACCATAAATGCCCGACATGCGGAAGCTGGATGAAATCTGAGACCAAGAAAAGCGAGAAAGGAATGGATATTATTACATATTCCTGTCCTGAATGCGGACTTTCCTACAGCGCAGAAGCATAATAAGAGTAACAATGTGGTCGCTTGACAGCCTTAAGAAAATGGACTCTTATGATTTTGAACTTCTGGTAGGCGACCTCTTCGAATCAATGGGTTATGTCACACACGTAACGCCGCGCTCCCGTGACTACGGTGTCGATATACTCATAAAACTTGAACATTTCGGGTTATCCCATTCATGGATAATACAGGCTAAAAAATATAACGGCAGCGTGGGTGTGCGCGAAATCCGGGAATACGGAAGTCTCAGGATGCGCGACAGGGTTGACGGCGTGATAATCGTGACAACAGGGCATTTCTCACCTGATGCGCAGGATGAGGCTGGAAAGTATAATGTCAAGCTGGTAAGCGGCGACCTTCTTGTGGGAATGCTGAATCGCTATCTTGAGAAACCGGTTGCCTTGTATGAAGGTGGAATTGCTGTAGCAACAGGAAAGGAACCTTATGAAATACCGCAAGATGATGCGGAATTACTGCTTCGTGATAACGAGGAAATACTCCTTCGTGAAACCGTTAATCTTAACGGGAACGGGTATGAACTGCTTTTGAGCAACAGGAATCTTTTCCTTAAGGAAGTCGGGTTCCTGAGCAGGAAAACCACACTGAAACATAAGATTGCGGTCACAAACATAATCGGTGCAATGCAGGGAAAAAACGGCATCCTGTTATTCACAGGCGGGAAGGACATCAGGACATGTTTAATTAAAGGCGATGGAAAAATAATCGATGTGCTGGAACAGGTTAAGATGACAGTGCCAGGGCAGGCTGAAAAACTCATAAAATTCAGCAGGGCAGGGAATACAGAATCCGTTCTTACAAGTAAGAGGATTTTTGTAAGGGAAAACGATGATACCTGGCAGTGCCCCCTGTCCAGGATAAGCAGTGTTGGGCTTAAAAAAGGGCTGGTATTCCGTAATTCAAGGATTATCCTGTACGTAACCGGGGAAAGTGTGGAAAAAAAGGAACTGGCAGTAGATGATGCCGTATCATGGAAGTCAGGAATAGAATCCGCGGTCAGGTCTTCCTGAGGATACGCAGGGCAAGATGCGCGGCATTTGCGCCGTTATCTATCCCGACACATGCAACAGGTACGCCTGACGGCATCTGGACAATGGATAAAAGCGCATCCATGCCACCCAGTTTTGAACTTACCGGTACACCGATGACAGGTTTTTTCGTGCGTGAGGCGACAACGCCAGGAAGGGCTGCTGCCAGTCCTGCGATTGCTATAAACACTTCTGCATCACTTTTTGAGATGTATTCATCCAGCTCCACAGGATTGCGGTGGGCTGACAGGATGCGAATCTCATACCCGACACCTGCTTCATCAAGCACTTTTGAAGCGCGCTCTGCGATTCCCCTATCTGATTCAGAACCAGCCAGTATTGCTATGGTAACCATATAATATGTCAATAGCAATTAATCCATAAAATACTTTGTATGGTAAAAAACAAACAAAAATTAGGAGGATTGGGAGGATGACCAGTCCACCCAAGTCCATGGCATCCTGTATTTCAGGATATTATCCGTTTTTACTCCTCATCAAAATCTTCATAAACTTTAGTTACATGCCTTGCGAACATGGAAACCCACATGGAATACTTGCCATGTACCAGAAGTCCGCTGTTAGGGAAGGAAAGTTCGTTAATATAAGATCCGTCCTGTCCGAGTTCGGCAGCATCACTCATGTACAATCCCATGGCTCCGTTTTTCGCGAAACCCAGGAAAATATTCCTCTGGTCTGTCGCCATGTTCTGTACTTGAATTGATGTAATGTATCTTGGAACCTGTTTCATGTTATTTCTCCCTGCCCGCCCGGTCACATTCCAGATAGTGGTAAACAGCCCTGGAAATGGCTTCCTTGATAGACTCCTCACCTGTTTTTTCTTTTAGTGCGATTATGTCTTCCTGTGGAAGTACTGATTGAACGTGGACAATTTTCATTCCATAGACCTCTAATTATTATAATCATACTCATAATGTATATATCTTTCGTAATTAATAGGAGTAAATATTCCCGGTTCAAAAAAGCAGAAGAGAAAAGATACGCAGATAAATTAAATATACATGTCAGCTTCAATACAAAATGTAGTTTAGAAGGTAATGATTATATGATAGGCAGGTTCAAATTCGAGGATGATGTCTTTTATGGGGAGATAAAAGGCGATAAGGTCGTTGTTGACCGGGCACTATATTGTGATACGTACCTGCTTTCCGAACTCGAATTGCTCCCGCCGGTACAGCCGAGCAAGATAATCTGTGTTGGTCTGAATTACAGCGACCATGCAAAAGAGCTGGACATGCCGGTGCCTGATACTCCCATTATTTTCCTGAAGCCTCCAACAGCAGTAACAGGTCATATGGGCAAGATACTCTATCCCGGAACTTCAAAACATGTTGATTATGAGGGAGAACTCGCGGTTGTAATCGGAACGCGCTGCAAGAGCATAAAAGCGAAGGATGCAAACACTGTAATAATGGGATATACGTGCTTCAATGACGTTACTGCAAGAGACCTCCAGAAAAAGGACATCCAGTGGACAAGGGCAAAGGGTTTCGATACCTTTGCGCCTGTTGGACCACATATCACAGCCCAGTCAATAGATGTCAGCAGTCTTTCTATTAAAACAAGGGTGAACGGGGATGTCAGGCAGGATTCAAACACTTCTAACCTTATATTTAAAGTACCTGAACTAATCGAGTTTATTTCAGGTATTATGACCCTGGAAAAAGGAGACGTCATAGCTACGGGTACACCGCAGGGCGTGGGTGAGCTGTTTGTGGGCGATGAGGTCGAGGTTGAGATAGAGAATGTCGGCACCCTGAAAAACACTGTCATCAGGCAGGAATAAACCAGACCGTAATTGCAGATTATTTTAAAATCTCAGGAGGGGCGCCGCATAGTTTTACAAGCGCTTCAGCCTCAATGAAATGCAGGCTGGCAGGTATTATAAGACTGTGCAGGGGTCCCCCGAAATCATAACTTTTCAGGTTTTCAAGATAATCGGCATGGACGCCTGGTGAACCCGAACCTGCCCTTGCAATACCGACAGCAAGGCTTTTTTCAAGTACACCCTCCCCTCTGTGTCCTTCAATTTCAAGAAGCAGCGAGACAGCTGTTTTGATGTCCATGAATCCTTTCTCAACATCAATATCAAGGAAAATAAGTGTATGAAGGTCGTTTTTCCGGTTCATTTTAATGGTATCATACGGTGCCTCTGATATGATTTTCTTATCGTTTCGAGTGTAAGGGAACGGGATAGTTGCTGATTTCCCGAACCTGTAATTCTGCAAACCGCTCAAGCCCGATATAGCAGAAGTAATCGACGGGGCGTGGATAATTGCAGTTTCAATTCCCATCTCTTTTGCGCGAAGGCGCAGGTCAATATGGGTTGTTGCCACCATCGCATCCCCGCCTGTCAGGAATACGATGTTTTTATCTTTTGCACTTTTAAGCCACACCGGCTCCTGCTCTACTTCTTCCCTCTTGAGGACAGTCAACTTCCTTCCGTATAACTCCTCGATTTTTCCGATGTTTGTCCCGATAAGATGAGATGTATAGAATTCGGCATATACTTCGTCAGCAGACCTGACCGCTTCCAGTCCTTTGACTGTTATATCCTTTTCATCGTAAAGCCCAAGTCCAACGAATGTTAGCATAATATGGTATTTGGGTGCAATATTCGTAAACCTTTCCGTGGTAAAATATAAACTTCAATAAAGCAAACAACAACATATGAAATTAAAGGTGAACTTTAAAAGCATAGGTACCACAATAGGCAGTATTATCGGGTATATTGCCATAATAACAGGAATAGTAATGACTGTTTTATTATTGGAAACGATATTTTCGGGTATTTGATTGGTTTTTTCAGGCAGATATGGAATCTCAATGCATAAGTATCAATAAAAGAGACGGGGAAATAACGCGCCGTGAACTTATCGAAATGGGGGCGCTGGATAAGAACCTGAAGATAAAACAGGATGGGGAGCATATTTTAATTCCTGTAAATAAACCTGTGGAAGGGTACGGGAATATCGGATACGATGATTTTGAGGAAGTAATTAAGGAGGAAACGCCGCAAGAACTTCTGGGAACCTCTCCTGCGTATGAACTGGTGGGTGACATCGCCATAATTGACCGTTATGAATCAGACCTTAAGAATATTGCTGAGGCTCTGGTAAAACAGAAAAAAATAAGGACTGTCCTTTATGCGGATACGCCTGTCAGCGGGGAATACAGGACGCGCGAGCTGTCTTATCTTGCAGGCGAGAACAAAACCGAGACAATTTACAGGGAGAACAAGTGCAGGTACCGGCTTGATGTTTCAAAGGTTTATTTCACACCAAGGCTTGCAACCGAGAGGCTCAGGATTGCAGGGCAGGTAAAAAACGGTGAGACTGTGGTGGATATGTTTGCAGGAATCGGACCGTTTAGCATACTTATTGCGAAAAAGTTGCCGGATTCGCATGTGATAGCTATTGATAAGAATCCTGAGGCAGTGAGGTACCTCAGGGAAAATGTGGAACTTAACAAACTGGAAAATGTTGAGGTAAGGGAGGGTGATGTCAGGACAGCATCGAACGGAGTCAGGGATGCAGACCATGTTATAATGAACCTGCCCCACAGCGGCTTTGAGTTCCTTGATGTGGCATTCGGGCTGATAAAAAAAGGGGGGATTGTTCATTTCTATGCCATTTCCCATGAAGATGACCTTTTTGGGGAGACACTTTTGAAAATCAACGAGATTGCGCGGCGATGTAATGTAAGTATTGTGCCGATTGAAAAGCGGGCGGTGAGACCTTATGCCCCGTACCAGTATAATATCTGCATCGACTTCAGGGTAACCTGACATTTTTGCCAACACAAGTTATTTAATATACCTGTCCAATAAAGGTGTGCCTTCGCTTTTATAGAGATGTGAATAACAACGTGAAATAATGATTATTGGAGGAAATTAATTGGCAAGAATGTATACACGCAGGAAAGGAAAGTCAGGGTCAACAAAACCGATCCGGACGGAAACTCCTGAGTGGTCAAACACAAATAAGGAAGAGATTGAAGAGACAATAAAACAGCTTGCGACACATGGACATTCATCCAGTGAGATAGGAATGATCCTGAGGGACAGGCATGGTGTTCCAGATGTAAGCCTTGTGACTGGTAAGAAAATGGTTGCCATCATGAAGGAACAAAATGTCGCACCAAAACTCCCGGAGGACATGTACAACCTGATTGTAAAGGTACTTGAACTCAAAAAACACACAGACAGGAACCACAAAGACGTCCATAACAAGCGTTCCCTCAATTTAATGGAGTCAAAGATAAGGCGGCTCGGAAAATATTACAGCCGTGAGGGAGTTATTCCTGCAGGCTGGAAGTATTCTATCCAGAGAGCAGAATTGTTGATTTCAAGAAGATAAGTCGCGATGACTGATGGAAATGAGCGCCTCGATGAACTTGAGGTATTGGGCAGGCATGTAGCAGATGCCATAGTTGAATACGGCGAAGTCCGGCTCATTTCCCATAACGACGCCGATGGTTTATCTGCCGCCGGTATAATGTGCAATGCACTGTACAGGCGGGGAATTCTTTTTCATACAACGATTGTCAGCCAGTTTAACGAATCCACGCTTGAGCTGATTAACAAGACAAAGACACCTGGCTGCGCTGTTATCCTGTGTGATATGGGAAGCAGCCAGGTGGAACTAACATCAAAAGTTGACAATGCAATAATAATTGACCACCATAAGCCTACGGGTGAACTTGAGGCTCCGCATTTTAACCCGCATCTTGCAGGGATTGACGGCGCATCCCTGTTGTCTGCATCAGGCGGTGCGTATATGGTTGCGCGCCAGATGGGTGATAACACTGACCTTGCAGGACTGGCGCTGGTTGGCGCAACAGGTGATAAGCAGGTGATGGAAAGTGCCAACAGGTTCATTCTGGACGAGGCTCTTGAAAATAACGTTGTTTCTGTGAAAAAAGGGCTGCTGATGGGTGATGCGCCAATCGGTGAACTGCTTGAGTACAGTATTGACCCGTACCTTGATATTACAGGCGACAGGGATAAAATTAAGGAGTTCCTTGATGAAACCGGGTTTGAGGGGAGGTTAAGCGGCATGCCGGGGGATGAATTGCGAAGACTGGTTTCGATTATTGTCCTTAAACTGGCAAAACAGGGTAGCAGCCAAGCAGCAGGGTCGCTTGTAGGTGATGCACTGACGCTGAACTCTGAGGTCATACCGAATGTCTATGATTTCGTGGATGTCCTGAATGCCTGCGGGAAATCGGAAAAGGCTGGTATCGGGATAGATGTCTGTATGAGGAATAAGGGCGCGGTTGATGAAGCCGTGGCAATCACAAGGGAAAACCAGCGCGTTATTATTGATAGTATCAGGAAAGCGGAACAGCAGGTTAAGTCTGCACAGGTATGTTGTGCTTGATGATGTTGGGGGAATGGGTATAATTGCAGGTATCATGACACGGTATCGTTACACTGATAAGCCGTTTATTGCTTTTAATGAGGTGGAGGATATGGTTAAGGTGTCAGGACGCGGCACGAGGGCGCTTGTGGATGCAGGGCTTGACCTTGCTTTTGTGATGAAACAGGCAGCCGGGTCTGTTGGTGGGAGGGGCGGGGGGCATGATGTGGCATCGGGTGCGTCTATCCCGAAAGGAAGTGTTGAAGGGTTTGTGCAGGTTGCTGATTCTGTTATAGGGGAACAGCTCGGGAGGGATGCGCAGTGAAGGTTCGGGGAAAACTTGTGTTTAAGAGCGGGGATGTGCCAGGACTTGTTAAGCTTATAGCTGAGTCCCTGTCGCCGGATAATGTTCCAGGGATGGATACTGTTGTGGAAGGGGATTGTGCGAGTGTTACTTTTGAAGGGGAGAAGATAGGGACGGTTCTTTCTTCGGTTGATGATTATCTTATGAACGCAAGGATTGCTGAGGATGTGCTGGGACTGGGGAAGTGAGTGAGAAGGGTTTGAAATATGGGGTGGATGAGTGATCGAACACATTTTTAAATTTTGTCTGACATTAAATTCACTATTACTCTCGTTGGTCGTATTTGTTATCAAAGAAGGTTTTGTCATAAACCCTTTACACCCATACCTTTCAAACCTGCCTAGTATAATTTCATATATATTATATTTATTGGTAGTTTTAATATTTACATGGATAAGTATGTGCCTTATTAACCGTTTAGGCACAGACACGATAGATGCAGGCTCAATATCAGTTATTGAACCAGCCAATGATGCATTTTTACCAAGTTATTTAGGTTATTTTTTTGTTGCGTTAAGCGTTCCAAACATTGAGGTATTTTTTTATGTTTTTGGGATTATCTGCATTTTTATTTTTAATTCTAGAATTTCTTATTTTAATCCGATATTTTTCCTGTTTGGATTCAATTTTTATTATATTGTAAACAATAAGAATATCAAAGTGTTATTAATCACACGAAATCAACTTAAAGAGCCTAAAAGCGTAGCATTTAATAATTTAAAACGCATCAATAATTATACATTTATAGATATGGAAAGGTGAATATTATGAATTATTTACTGGCAGAAGTAAAAGGTCGAAATGCAGGATTATTGAAGGTAATGTCCAATGAAAGAGGTTTATTTGATATGCCTGACTTATCAGATAATCAAGCATATTCGCCAGCGTATAAATTGGAAGATAGTGAATGGTTTAAATTAGATAACTTTTTAAGTCGTGGTTATGAGAATAACTTGATAGGAAGCACCTTTGATAGTACAGTTTATAATCAAATAACTGAAAGACAATATTCTAAAATCAATTATTTATGTAGCAAACAAGGCGATTTTTTTCTTTTTCAGAAGATGTCTCCAACTCATTTAATTTATAAAAAGTGGTTTCGCATTTCAAGCGAACCAACGCTTGAAATAGATAAGCCTATTATAATCCTAAATAGTTTTGTTGATGCTGTTTACGATATAAATGGTGACAGTCTTTATTTTAAAAATATAGCAAGAGTTAAATCGATATTCAGAGGTATTGAGGAACTCTACCGAGAAGCCACTCAAGCCGAAGTTGATGCTTTTCTGGAGCAAGACTTCATTTCTCTTGATGGAACATTTACTGGCAACAACGTGAAAACAGCTAATAGAAAGCGAATAGCAATGGCAATCGATATATTAAACCAATTCACCCAAGATAACAAACAGCAGATTTTTCAATATATACGGTCATATTGTGAAGATGTTCCGGTTGACAGTGCCACTTTTCTTGTTCGCACAGAAGATCATCTGAAAAAAATATTGTATGGTATTGAGCAGAGATATTACACAACACCGATAGGTAATGAAAAAAGGTTGGCAAATTCTATATTGACATTACCCACTGACTAAGGAACAAATTCGGTGACAAACATTACTAAACCCGACATCGAACTCCATGAAAAACACAGCTTCCAATACTTCTACACCCATGCCCGCAAACTATACGGAACTTAACACCCATGAATAAAAACAAACTTCCCGATAATCAAATTACCGTATATCAAACCCCAGATGGAAAAATCAACATTGAGGTGTTATATGCTAATGAAAACATCT
>PGYG01000046.1 GCA_002839545.1 Candidatus Methanoperedentaceae archaeon HGW-Methanoperedenaceae-1 | reverse complement strand
CAGCATTTTTCTGAATGAACTTTACACACCCTTATACCATGCTGCGGGCACTTGGCGAGGCGCTTGTTAAATTTGCTGAGGATAACAAGCTTTAGGAACTTTCTAAAATAAGATTTTCCCCCATTTTACTTTTTATCTTAATAAGCACCACACCCTTTTTCACATATTTTCATATTTCTAACTCAACCTAACAGAGGTAACTTTTTTATACATCATACACATTACATCCACAAAATGTTTGCAATTCTTGATTATCTCAAAAAATGGTTTGAAACAGCAAAATTAGTAATCAAAACCCCCCGTGTGTTCTTTAGGGAAATGCCAGTAACAGGCAGCTTAAAAGAACCTGTAAGCTTCGCATTTGTGACAATACTTGTGATATCATTGCTTTATGCACCTTTACTACTTCTTTCCTGGTCACGGTATCTACCAATCGGAAAGGAGATGTACTACATCATATTGGGATTGGCAGGACTTTTTGTATACTCTATCGTTTCAACATCCATATCCCTCCCGGTTAATGCAATAATCAGCCACATTTTACTATTAGTACTAGGAGCAAAGGGCGACCTTAAAGCCACCATACGGGTATTCTGTTACTTTCTGGCGGTTTCCCAGGTAATAATCCCCATAGCTACCATCATAGTGCTGGTATTACAGATTGTAGAGACTCCTGAACTGGATGGTATTCTGTATCAGGGTATAATCTTATTCATTATGCTTGGTGTATTGATACCAGTGGGTTATGCTTATTATGTTCTCCTTGTAGGATTATCTGAAGTACACAACATTTCAATGAAACGGGTTCTTCTTGCCTTAATAGGCATCCCTGTTGGAATATTTATTTTATTAGTAGCCTTTGCGATGGTTTTAGTATTTTTCACAGGTTTTTCCAATTCTATGGGAACTTATCCCCCTTCTCCTGTTAAATATACCCCAGATGTATATGAGCAGCCATATCCGTCTGATATTGATAATCTTAAATTAACAGCACCATATGGTTCTGCACCTAATGTAGATGGCTATTACACGCCTGAAGATAAATGGGATGATACACAGGTCATCGCATTTATATCAAGGAATATTAATTATTCAATTGCCGCTAAGCATGACGGTGAAAACCTTTACCTTCTAGCTAAATGGAAAGGGCAACCAGAAGAGCTTGATTATGTACTAATCTCTTTTGAACAGGACGGGAATTCCCATGATCATAACCTAAATACAGGAAGGAATGACCAAAAAATAACGGATCCAGAAAGATACGGGATTAACCACTTCGCTGATATCTACTATCCCGAACAAATGTTAGGGCAGGAATCGGTTATCAATCTGGAGAGTCAGGAAAATGGAAAAGTAAGAAGCAATTACATTGATGGATTCTGGATTCAGGAATGGGTTGTACCTCTCCGAAGCGGCGACTTTGGTGACCTTTACCTAAATGATTTTCCTGCAACCTTGGGATTCATGTTGATAAATAAAAATGTTAAGGATGGAGAAAGCTGGCCACCTGACCTGAACCCTTATGACCTTAAAACATGGGGGGACATTGAAATACTTGGTAGTGATGAACTAATGTACACTCCAGAAATAACCACACTTACTGCTTCCAGAGGAACTGCACCAGTAATAGATGGTTTCTACAAACCTGAAGATGGATGGGAGAAAACACAGCAAGTCTATTTTACATCAAATAATATTGATTTCACCATTGCTGCAAAACATGATAATATGAACCTGTATACTCTTATTAAGTGGGAAAGCGTGCCTGAATGGAATGGGGTTATTGGATTAATTTATGAACAGGATGGGGATTCCCATGACCACAATCTTATGACTGGGAGAAATATTACAATGATATTCTTAGAGGATGATGTACCACAAGATTTTGGTATTACTCCATACGGGGATGCTAAGGTCAACTACATTGATGGGGTCAGGGTTATGGAATCTTACATACCCCTTAAAAATAATAACCCTGAAAATATTAATTATTTGTATGTAAACCAGACTCCTGCAACCCTTGGATTTACTATCTTCATGCCGTGGAATAACAATAATATAGCCAGCTGGCCTGTTAGTTCAGATGGACCTTATAAACCTGAAACCTGGGGAAACCTTATGATACTTCCATGATTGCGATGAGAGGGGGTAATAATGTTTATATATAGATTTCAAGTACTTCATTAATTAAAATAAAAAATAGTCCCGGGCGGATTCGAACCGTCGTCGCCGGCTCCAAAGGCCAGCAGGATTGACCACTACCCTACGGGACTGTTGTGGACTGATGCCTAAATCAGTACCAAAATACTTATTCTTTGTGGAAGAACATATTTAGCTTGGAGTTGTATTTGCATTAATGAATGACATATTTTGCATAGTTCCTGACACAAGTGTAATCATTGACGGGCGTATTACAGCAAAACTGGAAGCGGGAGATTACAGCGGTACCACGATAATCATTTCAGAAGCGCTTATATCAGAACTTGAAGCGCAGGCAAACAAGGGGAAAGAAATCGGCTTCAAAGGACTTGAGGAATTAAAAGACCTCGGAGATATGGCAAAAACCGGGAAAATCAAAATCGAGTTTACAGGAAAAAGACCGTCATTCGAGCAGGTTAAACTCGCATCCAGCGGGGAAATAGATGCCATGATACGCTCAATTGCAGCAGAAAGAAAAGCTCTTTTCATCACCAGCGACAGGGTACAGGCAGAAGTAGCGCGTGCAAAAGGGCTTGAAGTTGAATATCTCCCCCCGATACTTGAAGGATTAAAAAAGCTTGCGATTGAGGATTATTTCACGGCAGATACACTTTCAGTCCACCTCAAAGTCAAAGTCATTCCAATGGCAAAAAGAGGCAGTATCGGGAACCAGAAACTCGTTAAAATCAGGAAAGAACCATCTTCGCAAGAGGAACTTCACACCATAACGAAAGAACTGATTGAGCGCGCAAAACATGACCCTGATTCAAACCTTGAAATAAACTACGCAGGCGCAATGGTTTTCCAGATTGGCTCGATGCGTATTGCAGTTGCACAGCCGCCGTTTTCAGACGGTTTGGAAATAACAGCGGTAAGACCTGTTGCAACAGCATGTCTTGACGATTACAGGCTGAGCGGGGAGCTAAAGGAGCGGATTATTGAACACCAGCGCGGGATTCTTGTAGCAGGACCGCCTGGTGCCGGGAAATCAACGTTTGCGGCAGGGGTGGCAGAGTTCCTGCACGAGAAAGGATTTATCGTAAAAACCATGGAATCGCCGCGGGACTTGCAGGTATGTGACGCTATAACCCAGTACGGTCCGCTTGAGCGCGACATGGAAAAGACGGCAGACATCATGCTGCTTGTGAGACCTGATTACACAGTATATGACGAGGTCAGGAAAACAAAGGATTTTCATGTGTTCGCCGATATGAGGATGGCAGGCGTGGGAATGGTCGGGGTCGTGCATGCCACACGCGCGGTAGATGCAGTCCAGAGGCTTATCGGCAGGGTTGAGCTTGGTATAATCCCGCAGGTTGTTGATACTGTCGTGTTTATTGAAAAGGGCGAGGTTTCCAAGGTTTATGATATTGAGTTCACTGTAAAAGTGCCGCACGGGATGGTGGAACAGGACCTTGCAAGACCTGTAATCACAATTGCTGATTTTGAGAGCAAAAAGGTCGAGTATGAGATATACACCTACGGCGAGCAGGTAGTGGTAATGCCTGTCGGCAAGGCTTCCGGGAAAAAACCGGGCGCATGGTCACTTGCTGAAAAGGAAATACAAAAAGAAATCGGGAAATACACACGAAGGGATTTTGACGTAAAGGTTGAATCCAATTCCAGCGCCACTGTGCATATGGATGAGTCTGATATTTCAAAGGTTATCGGGAAAGGCGGAAGTACAATCAACCAGATTGAGAAGAAGCTGGGGATACATCTTGATATCCGTGAAAAGACAGGAAAAGGAAAAACGAAAGAGGGCAGAAACGCAGGTACATTGGACGAAGTATTTGGTTTTGTTCCTGAGGTTGAAAAAACCAGGAAGCATGTGGTCATGAAAGTAAAAGGCATCACAGGGGAGTCGGTTGATGTTTACTCAGGTGAGGATTATCTTTTTTCTGCGACAGTCGGGCGCAAGGGTGATGTGAAGGTTGGCAGGGAAACGAAAGAGGCTTTCAGGATACTTGAGGATTCCTCTATTGTGACACTGCGGTTGACCATCGCAACGTAAAATCCGGTTTGGATTTGGCAGGTTTTTAATAAATGTAAACCAATTTAGCACAAGACATGAAATGCAAAAAATGCAGTAAAAGCGCCATAATTTACCAGAAATATTCCAATACCCATCTTTGCCGTGAGCATTTCATCGAGGATGTTGAGCGCAAGGTTAAACGCGACATCAGGAAGTTCAAGATGGTAGGGCAGGGCGAAAAAATAGCTATCGGCTTAAGCGGAGGAAAAGACAGCTTAGTAATGCTTTATATCCTGCACAAGATTTTCCATAACAGACCTGATTTAAAACTGCATGCAATTACAATAGATGAAGGTATAAGCTGCTACCGCGAGCATACAATTCCCAATGCCGAAAATCTCACGCAGGAACTCGGTGTGCCTCTCAGGATATATTCTTTCAAGGACGAATTCGGGATAACACTTGATAAACTTAAAGGAGAAAAAGAAACCGCTGCATGTACATTATGCGGGGTTCTCCGTAAGAATATCCTGAATAAGGCTGCAAGGGAACTCGGTGCAGATAAGCTTGCAATCGGTCACAACCTGGATGATGAAGCGCAGACGATTATGATGAATTATCTTCGTGGGGATGTTGACAGGATGGGGCGGATGAGCGGGGGTGAGCAGCCAGGATTGGTACTGAGGATAAAACCACTTCGCAGCATCCCTGAAAAAGAAGTGGCACTGTATGCGATGATGAACGACCTGCCTGTGAGTACTGATGAATGTCCTTATGCAGGCGAGGCGCTGAGGAACGAGATTCGCGAGATGGTTAATAATTTTGAGGTAAAACATCCGGGAACAAAGTATTCACTGCTTGGTGGTTTTGAGAAAATTTCATGGGCTTTGAAGCCGCAGGAAATGCAGGTTGTACAATGCAAGGTGTGCGGTGAGCCGAGCAGTGAACTGCTGTGTAAGACGTGCAAATTGCTTGGAAGATGAGCATCACATTTTTAATGTTATTTACCCCTGAAGGACTTGAATAAATTATAAGTGTTAACATGCCGATATTCCTCATATGGATGCTATTACCTCATCTCGCATGGCTGCAATCGATGTAAATTGTGAATATCTCGGAATAAAGAGCCTCCAGCTAATGGAAAATGCAGGGGCTGGTGTTGCAGGAGTTGTCAGGGAAAAAAAACCGGAAGGAAAAATTATAATCATAGCAGGCAAGGGAAACAACGGGGGAGACGCTTTTGTCACTGCAAGGCATCTCAAAGGCATGGATGTCACGGTAATACTAATCGGCAAAAAAGACGATATAAAAACACAGGAAGCAAAGCACAACTGGAAAGCACTTGAAAAAACATCCATTCCCTTGCACCAGGTGACAGACCCGGCACAGCTTCCAGCCCTGTTAAAAGATGCTGGAATTATCATAGACGGCATCTTCGGGACAGGGATAAAAGGAATAATCCGGGAACCGGAATCCACAGCCATTGACCTGATAAACGCATCAGGTGCATATGTTATATCCATTGATGTTCCGTCTGGTTTTGACCCTGACGGCGGGGATTTTGATAAATCAGTGCGTGCCAACCTGACAGCCACATTCCATAAGATGAAGGTGGGACTGCTGCCAGCAACAGCACGGGAATACACAGGCGGGATTCAGGTCATTGACATAGGGATTCCTCCTGATGCCGAATTTTTTGTCGGGAAAGGGGACATAAAACCATTCATGGAACGGCAGGCTGGAAGTCATAAAGGGGATTCAGGGCGGGTTCTCATAATCGGCGGCGGAGCCTATTCCGGAGCGCCTGCACTTTCTGCTCTTGCTGCATTGCGGGCAGGAGCTGACATAGTGACAGTAGCCGCGCCGAAAAGTGTTTCCGGCATTATCGCCTCATTTTCCCCGAATCTCATTGTCCATGCGCTTTCCGGCAAAAGGCTGTCAGTGAATCACATTCCTGAAATTTCAAGACTTATCGAAAAACACGATGTTGTTGTTATGGGCATGGGACTTGGAACGTCAGGCGAAACAGTCCAGGCAGTCAGGGAAATTATACCGCTTTGCAAAAAACTTGTCCTTGATGCCGATGCCCTTATCACCGGACTGTTTCCGGTAGATGATATTGATATTATCATAACGCCGCATGCAGGCGAGATGAAACGTTTGTCTGGTGTTGATGTACCGGTTGATAATAAAGATAAAGCGGATTTTGTCAGGGACTTTGCAAGTAATAATAATGTAACAGTTCTACTGAAAGGTGCTGTTGACATAATATCAGACGGTGTGGAGGTTCGTGCAAACATGACCGGAAATGCAGGAATGACAGTTGGCGGCACAGGTGATGTGCTTGCAGGAATAACCGGCGCACTTTTTGCAAGAGGCGATGCACTTTCGGCAGCATGTGCGGCAGCATTCATAAACGGTGCTGGAGGCGATATGGCATTTGAGGAAGTCGGATACGGGCTTCTTGCAACTGATATTATTGATAATATTGCAGGAGTGATGAAAATATGAGGGAAATTTTAACAGGTATTGAACGAAACAGGATACGGCTCGTAATCAGGCATGATGAAGATGAAACTATCATTCACCTGAAACTGCACGAAGCCATTGAGCTTTCGGGAAAACTGGATGAACTGGTTTCTGATTTTGAAAAGAGAAAGAAGGTAAGGATAGATTGAAAATGTTTTCACACATCCAGGATGACAGGGCAAAAATGGTTGATATAAGCGGCAAGCAAGATATGACACGGCGCGCTGTGGCTGAAGGTGAGATTAAACTAAAACCGGAAACTATCGAGGCTGTAAGGAAGGGAAAAATCGAGAAGGGAGCAGTACTTGAAACCGCCCGCATTGCCGCAGTTATTGCTGTAAAGAACACACCGGTTGTAATACCCATGTGCCACCAGATTCCGGTAACAGGCATTGACGTCAGGTTTGAAATTGGAACTGACATAATCAAAGCCACGGTTGAGGTAAAATCAATCGGGAAAACAGGTGTTGAAATGGAAGCCCTCCACGGCGTAAGTGTTGCACTGCTAACCATCTGGGACATGGTAAAATCAGTTGAAAAAGACGAAACCGGCAACTATCCTTATACTAAAATCCTGGATATTTCTGTTCTTGAAAAATCAAAGAAATAATCCAGGTTAAAAAAGAGGGGATTAGGCACTTAATTAATATGACGGGTCGAAGGAAACTGAGGGTACTAAAGGTATTAAGATACCTAATCATCTACAAGATATACGTTGTATTTTATAGTATATAATATCACGCCTGGAGTGTAAATTTTTAAAAGAGAGAAAGACCAAGCATCTGTAAAAACGATGGGTCGAAGGAGACTGAGGGTACTAAAGGCGTTTTAGACACCTGGTCTTTCTACAACATCAAACACGTCCTAATAGTATTTAATAGTTGTGTATATATTTTAGAACAACGATAATTATGGTTATCATTATTATAAGCACGTACTTCTTGTAATCTCGCCTGCAATATCCTTGCGCATAATTTCTTTAATTTTATCCATATCAGATGTCTGCCCGAGCGCCCACATGAGTTTCACAAGCGCCACTTCAGGCAGCATATCCTCACCCTCTATGGCACCTGCTCCCAGAATATCCCTTCCTGTGTCATACACCCTGTCGCATACACGACCATTAATGCACTGTGATGTCATGATAACAGGAATTCCTGCATCCGTTGCATTCTTAATATTGGGTATCCATTCTGTCGAGACATGTCCAAGCCCCGTGCCTTCAATCACGATACCCCGGTATCCAGAACCTGAATGGAACAATAACGATTCACTGCTTGCACCTGTCGTGTATTTTATAATGGCACATTTCGGCTCAAGCCTGTCATTAATTGATAGCTTCTTCTCGCCCCGTTTTGTATAATCAGACATGAATTTTATCTTGCGTGACGGGTATTCAACACGACCGATAGGTCTCGCATTTATTGACTGGAATGCGTCCCTGCGGGAAGTGTGCATTTTCCTGACTTTTGTTCCCCTGTGGATAGAGCAGAAATCATCGCTTGTCGAACCATGCATCACAACACAGACCTCTGCGAGCTCGCTTGTTGCAACCGCGGCTGCACATATTGCATTCATGGCATTGTCTGAGCTTGGGCGGTCAGCACTTCGCTGGGAACCCACAAGGACTATCGGCACAGGGGTTTCTATCATGAACGAGAGAGCAGCTGCGGTGTACATCATGGTATCCGTACCATGGGTGATGATAACACCGTCCGCGCCGTTTGTTATTTCCTCATGTACGGCACGAGCCAGTTCGCTCCAGTAAGACGGGCGCATGTTCTCGCTGAGGATGCTGTATATCATACGGCAGTTGTAATTTGCAATATCCCCGAGTTCTGGGATTGCGCCCATAATATCTTCTGCCGTGAATTGCGATGTTACGCCTCCTGTCCTGTAATCTATCTTGCTGGCAATTGTTCCGCCTGTTGAAAGTATTGAGATGTTTGGCAGTTTCTTGTTTGTCTTCTGGCAGACAGATGTGGTTTCTTTCTTTTTCACATCTTCCTTTTTTTCAATCAAGGTCACGGAAGCCGAATCCCTGCTAATCCCGACATTGTAGCCATTTTTCAGTTTCAGGACAATACTGCCAGTCTGGGAAGGCATGAGTGTTCCTTCATAGACTGTACCTTTTGTTTCTACACGGACCCTGTCATATTCTTCTGCCTGCATAATATCCCTGCTTTTGTTTCTTAATAATAAGGTAGATGATAAAAAACTATGCTAGCTCTTAGCAAGTTTAAATATACAACCCGTTTATATGGCAATAATACGTGGTGTTACAAATGGGCAGAATTGAAAAAGACAGCCTTGGAGATGTGGAAGTTCCTGATGATGCGCTTTACGGGGCTTTTACCACACGGGCTTTTAATAACTTCAGGATTAGCGGAATAAAGGCAAACCCGGATTTAATAAGCTCCTATGCAATTATCAAAAAAGCAGCCGCCCTTGCTAATATGCAACTGGATATGCTTGATAAGGAAATCGGGAAAGCGATTGTCCTTGCTGCTGATGAGGTAATTGAAGGTAAACACGAAATTGAATTTATTATCGATGCGTTCCAGGCAGGCGCAGGAACATCTTCCCACATGAACACCAACGAGGTAATCGCAAATATCGCAAATATCAAACTTGGGGGAAAAGCAGGCAAATATGACAGGGTTCATCCGAATAACCATGTGAATATGGCACAGTCCTCAAATGACGTCACACCAACGGCTGCCAGGTTAAGCGTGCTTTTGACACTGCCTGCTCTTGTCACGGAACTTGAAGGACTGTCAGCAGGGTTTCGTTCAAAAGCCATAGAATACGATGATGTAATCAAGGTTGGGAGGACACATCTTGAAGATGCCGTGCCCATACGCTTCGGTCAGGTGTTTGAAGGATACGCGGCTTCCATTGAAAAATGCGTTGATAACCTAAAAAATGCCGGAAATGGTATGCTTGAATTGGGTATCGGCGGGACGGCTGTTGGCACCGGCATAAATACGCACCCGGATTTTAAGGATACGATAATTTCACAACTGAGGGATTTGACAGGATTTGGATTTTATAAGGGAAACAGTATCATGCTTGCATGGAGTATGTTGCCGTTTGTTGCGGTGTCAAATGCCTTGCGGATGCTGGCGCTTGACCTGAACAAGATTTCAAATGACCTGCGTCTTCTCAATTCAGGACCGAAAGCAGGCATTTCCGAAGTTGTCCTGCCCGAAGTCCAGCCAGGCTCATCCATCATGCCTGGGAAGATTAACCCTTCAATCGCAGAAGCCATGAACATGGTATGCTTCCAGGTAATCGGGAATGACCATGCTGTATCAATGGCAGCAGGAGCCGGGCAGTTTGAGCTTAACGTGATGACACCGCTTATCGCATTTGACATTTTATGGAGTGTCGGGCTTATGACAAATACTGTCAGTATGTTCCGTGAAAAATGCGTATCCGGCATGACTGTAAGCGAAGCGCGCTGCACTGAACTCCTTGATAAAAGCCAGTGCCTTGCCACCGTGCTTAATCCTTATATCGGGTATGATAATGTTTCCAGGCTTGTGAAAACAGCACTCCGTGAAAATAAATCCCTGAAACAGGTAATAATCGAACAGGATGTCATACCTGAGAAATATTTAACTGAGATACTGGATGCACGGAAGATGACAGAACCCGGTGTTGTTGATAAAAGGATTGTTGGGGAAATAAGGGAGTATCACAAAAACAGGGCTGCCTGATAAACATGTATAAAGAAATCAGCTTGCCGGGTTTAGAATAGCAACTGATGTTTTTAGCTCCAATCTTATTTAATTGAATAATTATAACGAGTGTAAATGCAGGTACTATCATTCCTATTTAAAAAGTCAGGATCACTGTTATTATAAGTACCATTCGTGTTGTTCGAATCCACCGTGCGATAGCCTGTAACAAAATCCCCGAGCCTTTCTTCTACACAGCTATCCTGTATTACAAAATCGCTCCTGTTAATAGCTTTTTTCTGGAGCGCTCCCCCGGAATACAATATCATGCTTGCAGCTAAAGCTGCTATCAGTATCATTGCCATGAATATAATTAAAGTGGCAACTCCAAGATCAGCACGGTCGTTGTTTCTTATTTTATTATAGGGGGATTTCCTTTCTAAACTTAAATGAATAAAGGGTGTGGTACTGATATAAAAATTAGTGTGTAATTGGTGTGATGTTTCTTGTTTAGTTATCAATCAAACTTTCCTGAACCCCGGCAAAAGCTTGTCAAAATACTTCACAACCACACATGAGCCAGTGCATTTGCCGCACCGGGTACATTTATCATTAATATTAAGAGAAGGTTCAAGGGTGATGGCATCTGCTGGACAAACTTTTTGACAAACTCCGCATTTTGTGCATTTTTTCACACGAATCAACTGCTTTGCGGTATTTTCAAAAACCGATACAGCCTGTTCTTCGTTCCGGGCATTAACCGAGATATGCCCTGAAGAAAAAATCTTGACACTGCAATCCGGTGTTTTTACCAGAACCACGCCAAGGTCTTCTGAATACGTGTTTTCGCCAAGAATATTCACAACATCAAGGACTTCGTCCATAGATAGACCTGTGACCTTGCCTTCCATTGTGTATCCGCCTGATTTGCAGGGCGAAACCCCGCCTGTTACCACGATACCAAACTCTTCATCCCTGCCCTGTATTTTTGTATTTATCCCGAGTTCTACTGCCAGTTTATTCATCTTCGGGGGAAGTGTTTTCCAGCGCCAGAAACCGTGTTTGATAAACTCTTCAGTAATACCGTTTTCGTTTGCCCATTCTAAAAGGTAATTGTTCCAGCGCTCAAAAAGTTCAGGATGCAATTGCCCGAACCTGTAATATTCAGCGCCAAGTTCAGCAGGACACAGCCAGCAGCCGACACGCTCAAAACCCATATCGTACAGCGGATTGTACTCAAGGTTCCGGAAATATATGTAAAGCCAGACCTCAATGGCGCGCCAGTTACGTATCGGGAATACACTTACCTGGCCAGGGATGAACGGGTTTTCTTCCTTGGGCGCAATCCGTGCGCGGGCAAACGATTCGTATTTCCTTTTCCCGTCAATGGTCAGGCACTTGCCATGTTTGCTGACACATTCTTCAATAACAGAGTTAATTGGGGCGAGTTTACAGACTTTACAGCACCACCTAAAATCTTTTGCAGGAGGTCCGAAATCAGGCAGGGCTTCCCAGAAAGCCTCCTTTACTTCAACTTCAATAATATCAAGGTTATTTTCCTTCGAATAATTCCTTATAAATTCAATGGTTTCAGGAAACTCAATCCCGGTATTTGCAAAAAACACTTTTACTGGTTTTTTGATTGCTTTCCGTGTAAGGTCAAGTGTAACAAGGCTGTCTTTTCCACCGCTGAAAGAAACATAGACTGGCGAATCCCTGAATTCTGCCTGGTTGGCTATGCCGCGAATCGTGTTTGCTGCGTCCTTTACAAGTTGTTTCATGTGCGGCGCGTTGGCGCGGCTTACTTCGTCAAATGAGGGTATTTTGGAATTAAATGCTGCTTTTTGTGAGCTTATTTTCCTTATTTTCAAGGATGGAAAAGATTGTTTCATGTCACTGCTGCCACTTAAGGAAATCCCGAAACCGCCCAGGTTGTTACCTGTCACAAGAACAGTATCCCCTTTCACAATATCGCCTGAACATTCAAGGATTTCACTCCCGTCAATGTTTTTACCGCTAAGGTGCCGTCCTTTTGAGGAAATCCTGACAGTTTTTGAATTAATACCCGAATTAATGAGCGCAAGTGCGCCATCTATCATGATGTCAAGCTTGAATTCGAGTTCCCCAAGGTCAAACCTCAATACCCCGAAGTACAGCCCGTCAACGATTATCTCGTCTGTCTTATCCTCGCCAGGAATCTTGTTCAAAAGTATGAGTTTTCCTGAAAGCGGATTCGAGCTGAATGATTTCAAGACAAGTTTATCGATTATGTCTTTTTCATAAGGGGAAGCGAACCTTATGTCTCCGGGTGGGGAAAGTTCAATTTTATCACCATTTTTTCCGCATATTCCGCATTTTTCTTCAAGTACCGGAACATTGCACTCATTGCACCAGAAAATGTAGTTTTGTCCTGAATCAAAATGCTGTGTTGCTCTCATAAAATCAAAGAAGGGTTTTATTCCCCCTTATTACCTCACAGGTATAAGGGGATTCCTCACTTTAACTTTTTTCTGGATATTATTTAAATACGCAGGGATAATTAGTGTTTATGGTATATGTCACTTATTTCCGGTGTTTCAGGTGTGGGGAGAAGTATAAACCGCGGGAAATAGAAAATCTTCCGATACCAAGGTGCAGGTGCGGGTCAGCGCTTGATGCTGAATACGATTATAATTCTATAAAGGAGATTATCCTGCGCGACGATTTCATGCGGGATAAGCCGTCACACTGGAAATACTGGGCGTTCATGCCTGTGAAAGACCTCTCTAAAATAATCACAATGGGTGAAGGCGGAACTCCGCTTCTTGAAAATAAAAGGCTTGGCAGCAGCAATAGTGGCAGCAGTGGAAGCGGCGGCAGGCTTCTTATAAAATACGAGGCTGCAAATCCCACAGGTTCTTTCAAGGACAGGGGTTCGTCGCTTGAGGTAACAAAGGCAAAAGAATTCGGAAAGCAAAATGTTGCACTGGCTTCCACTGGAAACATGGGTGCATCTGTGGCGGCATATTCAGCTTTTGCAGGTCTTGAATGCAAGGTCTTTGTTCCTGATATAGCAGGAAAAGAGAAGATAAAACAGATAAAAGCCTACGGCGCAAAGACGATAGCTGTTGACGGGGATTATTCCGTAGCCATCAGGCAGGCTGAGGAATATGTTGTCTCAAACAGCGATTCGTTTTTGACAGGCGATTACCCATGGCGCAGTGAGGGAACAAAGACCGTTGGTTTTGAAATTGCAGACCAGTTGTACTGGCACGTGCCTGATTACGTGGTCGTACCGATAGGCAACGGGACACTGATATGGAGTATATATGAAGCATTCCGGGAGCTTACGCTTGTTGGGATTACGGAAACCATCCCGAAAATTGTTGGTGTGCAGGTTGAAAAGTGTGCTCCTGTGGTGGATGCATGGGAGAATGAGCTAAAAGAAATTATTCCAGTCAGGAATCCTGATACGATAGCCACAGCCATTGCATGCGGCGACCCGATTGACGGTCTTGCGGCGCTAAAGGCTGTCAGGGATTCAGGCGGTGAAGCGCTGCGTGTTTCTGACAGGGAGGCGCTTGATGCAAGGGATAAGCTTGCAAGGAACGGGATTTTTGTTGAGCCAAGCGGGGCTGTGGCGTATGCAGGCGCTGTGAAAAAGGGGCTTGGGGGGACGGTGGTTGTGCTTGCGACAGGGCACGGGTTGAAGGATATGTACGGGATTGGATAAATTTCTTTAAAAGCACCCTATAAATACCACAATCACTTAGTAAGCCCCATGTCCCAATACCTCGGCGAACTCATGTTATACTGGTGCCCTGAGTGCAATCTCCCGGTCCTTGGGAAAAAATGCGCCTGCGGAAGCGCCACAAAAAAGAATGACATAACGCCTCCAGGTGACATAAGACCTGCTTTTCCATACGATATAGACCTTATAAACAGCACCACGGAAAAACAGTTCGGCAAAAAACTCATTCCAGAAGGCAGGCTCGTAGTCCTTAACAAAGCCCCGTATGAAGACAGGATGGACGAGGTAATATTTGACGGCACAGTCATGGGCTCTGTACGCTTTGAGCTTGAGAAAATGGACTGGGTGTTCATCCCGAGGCTTGAAGGCGCTGTGAGGCTGTCTGGCGGGAAAAAATGGGTAATTGTCGATAAAGGCGCTGTGAATTTTATCAAAAAAGGCGCATCAGTTCTTGCGCCTGGTGTGAACGATGCCGATGCCGGAATTGTTGAAGGGGACGAGGTTATTATAATTACACCTGAAAATGAAGTAATTGCAACAGGCAGGGCGCGAATGGATGCGCAGCGTATGCTTACCCATGAAAGGGGTATGGCTGTAAAAACAAGATGGCACGGCAAACCGGAAGGCACGGGGCTGTCAAAATCCGATGAAATAAAGACATGGGATGATGCCGTAAATGCAAACAAGTTCATAATGGAAAAAAAGGAACTGAATGCACACACGTTCATAAAAAACGTGGTTGAGAAAACAAACCGCCCTGTAAGCGTTTCATACTCAGGCGGGAAAGACAGTCTTGCAACCCTGCTTCTTGTCAACGATGTCGTGCCTGAATATGACATTATTTTTGCAGATACCGGTCTTGAGTTCCCTGAAACCCTTGAAAATGTACAGCAGGTAGCACGGGAACTCTCAAAACCCCTGAAAATACATTCAGCAGGGAATGCGTTCTGGGATTCCATTGACCATTTCGGTCCGCCGACAGTTGAAGCCAGGTGGTGCTGCAAGGTCTGCAAACTCGGTGCAATCACACAGGTCATCGAGAAAAACTACGACAATGGATGCCTTACGTTTATCGGGCAGAGAAAATACGAAAGCGAGATAAGAGCCAACAGCAAGACTGTCTGGAAAAACCCCTGGGTCGGAAACCAGATAGGAGCAAGCCCGATACAGAACTGGACAGCCCTGCATGTATGGTTATACCTTTTCTGGAAAAAAGCCAGTTACAATCCACTGTATGCAGAGGGTTTTGACAGGATAGGATGCTGGTTATGTCCTTCTGCAAGCATGGCTGATTTTATGCGCCTTTCGCAGACCCATCCCGGATTAAGTGAAAAACTAAAGGATTACCTTGCCGGTTATGCAGAACGTGTTGGACTTCCGGTCGAATGGGTAACATACGGGTTCTGGCGCTGGCAGGTTCTTCCCACGCCGCTGAAGATGATAGCAGATAAGAAAGGAATTGAGTTTGTCCCTCAACCATCATCCAAACCTGTCAGTTTTACCATGACGGCAGGCTACCGTCCGTGTAAAGCAGGCGGGATTACAGCAGAAGGCAGCTTCGGGACACCATTAAACCTCGCGGGGATTTCAGCAAGCGGTATGATGGTGCTGCTTGGCGACACAAATTCAATTGATGGTGTGATTATTGCGCAAAACGGTGAAGAGAACGTGCAGGTGTATGCAAGCGGTTCGGTAGTTGCAAGAAGCACAGACGAAAACGGTGCCCGGAAGTTTATAACACTTGCTGAAAAAACAATACGTCGGGCGCTTTTATGCACAGGATGCGGCGTATGTGTCGGGCAGTGCGGTGCAGGTGCTGTCAGTATAAACGGAACGGCAAGTATTAATGAAAAATGCACTCGCTGCGGAAAATGTACGAACGCCTGTCCTATCGTGAAATTCGGGTAGAGCCTGATATTATTCAGGCTTGTGTTGCGTAAATTCACGGCTTATTTAGGAATTTCCTGGAATTTTTAAATTCCCTTTTCTTCAAAACCTTTATCCATTAAAAACACCATAAAGAGTGTAATAATTGAGAGATGCTATTTAATTGTGAGATGTGAGTCATGGGTAAGAGAACTCGTATTATTAATGAACCTTCTGATATTGTTTTGTTGCTGCGTGCGTTCGGTTCGGACGCCCACAAGACTATTTTCGCCAGTTTGCAGAACGAATGGAAAACGGAAGAAGAACTTGACAAGGAAGTTGGTTTTAAGACAACAGAAAGCCTTAAAATCCTGAAAAAGAGCGGATTTGTTGAAAGCAAGTGGCGAATGCCAAAACCCGGGGAAAAACCCGATAAGGAATACCATTCATCCTATTCCAGGGTTCATGTCAATTTCCAGTGTTCTGTTGAGGATTTAAGTGATCTCATAATGATTACTTTCAAGAATGACAGTGAGATAAGGGATGACCTCAAATTAATAGAGAACGAAGTCGAAAACGGCAACCAGTCTATGAACGGGCTCCAGAGGGCTATTGACAAGAATATCATGTTCATCCGCGGTCTGGCAAAACGGTCACCAATCCTGAATGTGAAAGGGCAGAGGATTGAGATGGTCGGGGAAACCGAATGATATTACGGAGTAAAAAAGAAAGTACCAAATTCCAGATACTTGTTGAAATAACTGCCCACCAGCCTGATGTCAGGCAGAAGGAAATTGCGGATAAGATTGGTGTAACCCCGCAGGCTGTTTCTGAATATATAAAAGAACTGGTTTCCGAGGGGCTCCTGTTTTCTGACGGGCGTGTCCGTTACCGTGTTACAAAAAAAGGTGTTGAGTGGGTTCTTGAAAGGGCGCAGGAACTGAAAAAATACGCACGGTTCGTAATGGAAGATATTGTAAGCCATATTTCAGTAGCCACTGCCATAGCCATGGAAGGGCTGAATAAGGGACAGAAGGTCAAACTCTGGATGGAGAACGGTTTGCTTTATGCTGGTGCCGGAATAGGGGAGGTAACCGGTTCGGCGATGTCTGATGCTGATAAGGGTGAGGACGTGGGCGTTACTGATTTAAAGGGGATGATTGGTTTTTCCCCTGTTAGTATAACCATCTGCAAAGTCCCGCGTGTGGAAAGAGGCGGTTCAAGGGCAGTGGATTATGGGATATTAAAGACTCATGCACAAGGTAAGCCGTATATTGCGGCACTCGGTGTTGAGGCGCTGGTTTCACTTCGTAAGATAAATATCGAGCCGAACATTCTTTTCGGTGCCAAGGAGTCTGTGGTGGAAGCGGCGTTCCATGGGCTTTCATCGCTTGTAGTTTCTGTGGATGAGGAAGTTCCGCCACTGCTTAACAGGCTTGAATCCGAAGGGCTGAATTACGAAGTGGTTGACCTGGGTAAGTAGAATTAAATTATCCGATGGTTTTTTATCTCTTACTATACGTATAACTCTTATTCCAGCGGTCACAAGGAGGCTAAATGGAGATTGAATTTGCGCCCCATGTTGACGAAATAAAAAGGGCGCTTGATAACGAAATAGACGATAACAGCATAATAGATGATTTAAAAAAACTGCTTGATTACAGGGTACCTATTGATGAAGCAAAACGCAGCCTGATTAAAAAATACGGCGGGACTGAGAAAAGTATAATCCGTAAACTCAGTGACATAGAATCCGGTGACCGTAATATCGAGGTGACAGCCCAGATACTGGAAATCACCAAGCGAACAATTAACATTAAAGGTTCTGAAAAGACGATTTTTGCAGGTATAATTTCAGATGAAACCGCAGCCAGGAGTTTTACTGCATGGGATGATTTTGGTTTGAATGTAGGTGATGTAATAAGAGCAACGCATGCATATGTCAGGAGCTGGCAGGACATGCCTGAGATTAATTTAGGTAACCGTTCGGAAGTCACGAAACTTGATATTTCCATTTCACACAATCATGAAAACAAGATAAAAAAACTCTCTGAAATAATTGGTGGTGAAGTTAACATCCACACTGAATTCAGGATATTGGAAATTGAAGCCCGTGAAATCACCACAAAAGACGGAATTAAGAAAATCCTGACAGGGTTTGTTGCTGATAAAGATACTAAAATCCCGCTTACTTCATGGGTTGTACTACCTGAACTGGCAGCAGGTAATGTTGTCGATGTGACAAACACATATATCAGGTCATTCCGCGGGATACCGACCCTGAATATAAGTGAGAACAGCAAAGTTACGAAACTTAATAAGAATATCGAGTACAAAGAACCTGAAAACATCCCTATTGGTGAACTTATCAAGAGGGACGGGGCTTTTGATGTTACAATTGAAGGAGCGCTCCTTTCTATAAGACCGGGTTCAGGGCTGGTTTTCCGCTGTCCTGAATGCAGCCGCGTAATACAGAAAAGCATGTGCCGCGTTCATGGAAACGTGGAAGAAATACCTGATATGCGGATTAAAGCCGTAATTGATGACGGGACAGGTGCTTTAATGCTCGTTCTTGACGCAGAGCTAACGCAGCGTGTATGCGGGCTGACTATCGGAGAGGCACAGAAGATTGCAGAAGCCTCCATGTCACAGAAAACTGTTGAGGAAGAAGTCAGCAGGAAAATGTTCGGGAAAATACTTTCTGCAAGAGGCAATATGTCAAAGGGTGATTTCGGCGTCATACTTGTTGCGAAAGACGTATGGGAGCCAACGTTGAAACTTAACGAGAGAGCATCGGAATTACTGGGGAAAATAGCTGGTTGATATGGAAAAAATAATTGACAGGGAAGTTGCATGGCGCATTTTTGCACACGAGTTTAGCAGGTCAAACCTGTACTTAAGCGAGGGTGATGAAAGGGCGCCGAATTATATAATTACACCGACCGGAGTGAAATGCAACCGTCTTTTTATTGTGGGTGTTGTTACTGAAGTTGAGAATATCGGGCATGATAACAACCTGTGGAAAGCACGCATCGCCGACCCGACAGGTGTTTTTACGGTTTATGCAGGGCAGTACCAGCCTGAAGCTGCGATTTTCTTATCCGAATTGGAAGTTCCCGCGTTTGTGGCACTTGTTGGCAAGGCACGGAAATACGAGCCAGAAGACGGGAATGTCTACCTTTCCATAAGACCTGAGGAAATTAATCTGGCTGATGGGAAACTGAGGGACAGGTGGGTGCTGGACACTGCCGAAAGGACAATTGAAAGGATAAAGGCTGTTGAAGAAGCACATGCATCAGGATTGTCAGGTAATGAACTGGCTGAGCTTTTGAAAACTAAGGGAACAAACCCTGTTTTTGCGGATGGCATGGTCAGGGCTCTTGCTCATTATGATAACATGGAACAGATTATTGCAGAACTTAAGACTGCGATAATAAATGCGATAAATGTGGTTGCGACTGATATGTCGGGGAAAGAGGTAACAGGTGTAAATAAACCGCAAATTAATTCAGATGAACCCGGATTTATGGAAGATATTCTTGATAATCCTGAACTGGAGCAGGCAGATGATTTAGTTGAAGAAACCATTCCCGAACAAGAATTTATTCCCGGAACTAACCTGGTGGAAGAAGTCAGGAAAGAAGCAGAGGAAACAGAACAGGTTATGGATGAAACAAATGGGCTTGTTCCTGAACCTGAAGTAGAACTTGAAACTAATGCAGGAGAGACACCGGTTCAAGAAATCCCGCCAGAGCCGAAAGAGCAAATTGCGGCAATTCTCGACAAACTGGATTCTGGGAAAGGTGTTCCATATTCCATGATTGTAGAAAATGCCCTTTCATCAGGGATGAACGCCATGTTTGTGGAATCTGGTATCAAGGCGCTGATGGCAGAGGGAAGATGCTATGAGCCGAAAATAGGGACACTTCGGAAAGTCTGAAGATGATAGTAAATCCATTGTTAAACGAGCCAGCGCTTGTTATTGAAAATACATCAAGGACAATTGTTATTTCAGATATTCATCTTGGTATTGAGTGGGAGCTTTACCACAAGGGTTTCAGTATCCCAAGCCAGATTGAAAAACGCAAAAACCGCATACAGGTTTATCTTGAAAAAGTCAGACCTGAACGGATAGTCCTTCTCGGTGACATCAAGCATAACGTACCCAGGACTTCATGGCAGGAAAAAAAGGAAGTGCCGGATTTCCTTGCATGGCTGGCTTTATCCGTGAAAGTGGATATTGTGCCAGGAAACCATGACGGTGATATTGAGTACCTCGTGCCTGATAATGTAACAATACACGACATTAAAGGCTGTATAATTGATGGTGTGGGTTATTTCCATGGGCATACATGGCCTGGTGTTGAATTGTTTTCTGCGTCATACGTTGTTATGTCGCATAACCATCCGACTGTAAGGTTTACGGATTCACTTGGGCACAGTGTTTCCGAGCCTGTGTGGATACGCACGCATTTCCTGGAAAAACCTATCACGGAGCATTACGGAAATATCGGTGAATGGGGAAACCCTGAGGTTATAGTAAGCCCTGCGTTTAATGAATTATGCGGCGGCATACCGTTTAACGAGTCGGTGCGTGAGGAACTGCTTGGACCTGTGTTTGCAAACCATGCGGTTGAGCTTGACAAAGCAAGAGCATACCTTCTTGACGGGACTGACCTCGGGACAATCGATGGGTTAAGGAGTTCAGGAATAACGAAGGTGCGCGGACGTAAAAGACGGTAACTGCTGTTGGGAAGTTTGTCATGTTTTGTGCCATATATTTATAGGACACAAGAGCTAATGATTATTACATGAGAACAGGAGTTGTATTATATGGAAGATGAAATTGATTCGGTACCGCAACAGCCAGGCTCATGCCAGACAAGGACGCCTTATGAGCACAGGCAGATGTTTAAGACACTGGAAAATCCAGTGAGGAGGGACATTATTAAGTTCATCGGGGTTCAGGGGAGAACTAAGAATGAGATTATGGAAAAGCTGGCTCTTTCTGGAGAGCAGGTTAAGTTCCAGCTTGATTTCCTTGTGGAGATGTGTTATGCGCAGGTTGACGGGGATACTTGCAGGCTGAATGATAAAGGGCTGGGTTTGCTGAAGGGGATTAAGTAGGTTAAGTACGTTGACTTAGTGAGGCGCTATTCACAGCATCTGCTGGTAAATGAAATTTCAGGTTGGCGGAAAAAAAGCAATTTTTTTTTGGATAGGTTTGGATAGGAAATCCGCCAGCCTTACAACACTTACACTATTGCACACAAGCATAATGTGTGATGTGAAGATGTTCACAACTTTATAAGAAAAGGGTAAATTCAGTCTATTTGACACTCACCTTTTAACCCTAAATCACCGAATCGTATTTAATATATAGTCACCTATAGGAACATATATGACTGCCACCACAACAATCTGCCTTGACCCAAAAGTCAAAGATAAGCTGGACTCCTTGAAACGTTATTCCCGTGAATCATACGGTTCGGTTGTAGAGAGGCTGGCGAACATGGCGCTTGATGAAGAACCGTTAAGCGATGATGCAATTCATGGCATTGGGGAGGCGCTTGAAGACATAAAACAAGGGCGCCTGCATACAGAAGACGAGATTATGGAAGAGTTTGACCTGAAATGAATTATAAGGTCAAATATACCTCAAAAGCAAAAAGAGACCTTAAAAAACTCTCTCTGGAGGTTGCACAGAACATAATCCTGTCATTGAATGGTATTAAATCCGAGCCTTATTCTTATGTTAAGAAGATTAAAGGGACTAAGAATCATCCGCTTTATACGCATCGGGTTGGTGAGTACAGGGTGATTCTGGGCATTGAGGATGACAGGTTGTTGATTCTGTTGATAGAAGCGGGGCATAGGGGCAAGATTTACAGGAAGTATTGAGGGAATTTTACGCCGGTGTTGACAAAACTTGGGATCCATGTTAATTGAAGCGCACTAAAAAGCATAATAACCTTGTTTTTCGTTCTTTTATAGTACCCCAAGTTTGACAGTTGTAATTCCTACTGAATGAGTATTCGATTTATCAAAATCACAACAACCTAATTTTAGCATCATTTTTTTGATATAGATTTGACA
>PGYG01000122.1 GCA_002839545.1 Candidatus Methanoperedentaceae archaeon HGW-Methanoperedenaceae-1 | reverse complement strand
ATATGTTACGAACTGTGGTACATCTGTTTCGCCTGCAAAGCTCTTCTCAATATAGACGTATGAAGTGCCCTGACCAATTACTTTGTCATCTTTCTTGACGCCGTCTTTGCTGAGGACAAGCCATACCTGTCTCGGGGAAGCTTTGGCATCAATACTCTGGGCAGCTAATGTCCAGCCTTCGCCAATATCCCATGTTTCGCCAACAGTCAATGTCTTCTTTTCGGCTGTTGCGTTGCCCTGTTCGATTATAAGTTTAGCAAGTTTGTTTGCATTGTTTTTTATTGCAATATAGGGTTGTGCCATCCAGCCGACAACACTATATTTCCCAGTACTACTAAACGCAGTATTGATTTCATTGTTGGATACGTTGTTTGACTGTACCTTCAAAGTCTTTTCGGCTTTAGAGGTATTATACCAGAGAGCATCAGCAGCTATCGTTCTGGTTCCTGAAGCCACAGTAATATTAAGGGTCTCTGTTTTCAGATTATCCTTCAGGTCATACCAGAATCCTGCAAAAGATGTTGCGTCCCATGACTGACCAGCAGTAATACCTGTTACGACTGTACCGCGTACTTCATGAATTCCAGGAGTTGTCCTTGTTACCATAGGATAGAACCTGATGGTATCGGAATCTGCAACCTTGAACTTTACGTCACCCATTACATTAATAGTACCGTCGCGGGTAAGGGTTATAGCTGTATCCTTATTCTTAAGTTGGACATTGGTTGCGTCAGCTGTGACTACTTCCATGCTGCCGAATTTATCATTTGTCTTCGGTTCGGTTACTGATGTGCCGATTGCCCATGTATATCTGAGCTGCACCATATCAGTTGTAGCGCCAGCGAATACACTGTCCACGTATGTTACGAACAATGGAACATCTGTCTCGCCTGCAAAGCTCTTTTCAACGTACACGTATGCATTGCCCTGTCCAATTACTTTGTCGTCTTTCTTGACACCGTCTTTGCTGAGGACAAGCCAGACCTGTCTCGGGGAAGCCTTGGCATCAATACTCTGGGCAGCCAGTGTCCAGCCTTCGCCAATGTCCCATGTTTCGCCAACAGTCAATGTCTTCTTTTCAGCTGTTGCATTGCCCTGCTCGATAATCAGCTTGGCAAGTTTGTTTGCATTGCTTTTTATTGCAATATAGGGTTGTGCCATCCAGCCGACAACGTCATATTGTCCATTTGTGAATGCACCATCGATTTCAGAATTATTTTTGCTATTTGACTTTACTTTCAAAGTCTTTGCAGCTTTAGTGGTATTATACCAGAGCATATCCCCATCTATTGTCCTGTCAGTTCCGCCAATAGTATTACCACTTGCATTCGCTGTTGAAGCTAATATTTCCAACGATTCGGTTTTTAGATCATCCTTGATATCATACCAGAAACCAGCGAAATTTGTGGCATTCCAGAATCCTACCGTGACACTATTATTGTCTTGGGAAGTATTATTGGCTGACACCTGTCCGCGTATCTCTACGCTGGTAGCCTTTATAGTTGCACTTGCAGGTAATACTAAAAGCATTAACATAACTAATGCAACTGCTATTAATTTTTTACTCATTGTTTCTTTT
>PGYG01000045.1 GCA_002839545.1 Candidatus Methanoperedentaceae archaeon HGW-Methanoperedenaceae-1 | reverse complement strand
TTAATTGGGATAACTATAATATAATTTCAGCTAATTGTGGAAGCTATGTTCACGATAAAAAACCATCTTGAGGTCAAAAACCATCACCTGACGCTCGGCGGCGTTGATACAACAGAACTTGCGGAACAATTCGGTACACCCCTATATGTCACCAACGAGTCACGGATTGTTGAGAATTTTTCGGCATACAGGAACGCATTTCATGACGCAGATATTTATTACGCTGCAAAAGCCAACGGAAGCCTTGCTGTAATGAGGATACTTGCACTGCAAGGCGCTGGTGCAGATGTGTTCAGTTACGGGGAACTCTACATGGCGCTCCTTGCAGGAATCCCGCGCGGGAAGATACTGTTTAACGGTAACTCAAAGACGGATTTTGAACTCGGAAAAGCAGTGGAAACAGGAATCCGGGTTTCTGTTGATTCAAAGGATGAACTGCACACATTATCTGCAATTGCAACTGCTATGGGCAAAACCGTGAATATCGCATTCCGCGTGAACCCCAATGTTTCCGCAAAAACCCACCCGAAAATATCCACAGGATTGCGTACATCAAAATTCGGAATCCCGGCAGAAGAAGTGACCGCAATTTACCGCGAAGCTTCGCAGCTTCCCGGCATTGCTCCCATTGGCATTCACTGCCACATCGGCTCCCAGATTCTTGATACAACTCCTTTTATTGAAGCAACTGAGAAAGTAATGGACCTTGTTGAAGAGATAACAAGGCTTGGTATCGACCTTGAATTCGTGGATGTCGGCTCAGGGCTTGGCATTCCTTACGAAAAAGGAAAGCCGACTCCGACTCCGCATGACCTTGCAAATGTTATTCTTCCGGTGTTTAATGACCGAATCTCAGGAATCGGGATATCGCCGAAACTTATCCTTGAGCCAGGAAGGTACATAGTCGGGGACACAACCATACTGCTTGCCCGCGTGAATACGGTCAAACACGCAGCCCGTACTTTCGTTGGTGTGGATGCGGGGTTCAACCTCCTTATCCGCCCGACCATGTATGATTCATACCATTATGCCCTGCTGGCAAACAAGGCAGACCTTCCCGCTGAGAAAACCTACACCATTGTCGGTCCGATATGCGAGACAGGCGACATCCAGGCTCATGACAGGGTGCTTCCACATGTTGATAAGGGCGACCTTGTGGCATTGCTGGATACAGGAGCCTATGGCTTTAGCATGAGCAGCCAGTATAACGGAAGACCGAGATGCGCCGAGATACTTGTTAAAGACGGAAAGTATGATGTCATAAGGGATGCTGAGGATGTGCAGGACCTTATCGGGAAACAGAAGATACCGGCACGGTTACTGTAACCGGATTTAATTCCTTAAATGGCTGTCAAAGACAAAATACAGGGAATTGTTGATTCACTGGCTTTAAAAGGCAGTGTCCTTATCGCATTTTCAGGCGGTGTGGATAGTTCGGTTCTTGCGGCGCTTGCATACAGGGCGCTGGGCGGGCGGGCTGTTGCGGTTACAGCCGATTCCCAGACACTTGCGCCAGGTGAGCTTGAATGTGCGAAAGCTGTCGCAGGGGAGATTGGTATCAGGCATGAGGTTATTTTTTATGATGAACTCAATGAACCCGGATTTGCGAATAATCCTGTTGAGCGGTGCTATTTCTGCAAGAAAGGGCTTCTCAGGGAACTGAAAAAACTCGCAGAACGGCTCAACATAAATACTGTCATTGAGGGTACGAATTTTTCTGATTTAAAAGGACACAGACCAGGGCACAGGGCTGTTAAAGAGGAAGATGTGTATAACCCGTTTGTTGAGTTTGAGGTTACAAAAGAAGAAATCAGGGAAATGGCGCGAACCCTTTGTCTGTCGGTTGCAGATAAACCTTCCATGGCATGCCTCTCCTCGCGTTTTCCTTACGGGCAGGAGATTACAATGGATGCACTTTTTCGCGTTGGCAAAGCTGAGGAGTTCCTGCGGAATTCTGGTTTCAGGGTCGTCCGGGTGCGCGACCATAGCGGTATTGCGCGCATCGAGATTATGCCTGGTGATATGGTGCGGTTCATGGGAATGCGGGAGAAAATCGTTTCTGGGTTCAAGAAACTGGGTTTTTCATATATCACCCTTGACCTTCTGGGATTCAGGAGCGGCAGCATGGATGAAGTGCTGTGAGGGTTATTGTCAATAATCACACTTTAGGCTGGTAATACAGCACAACCCTGTACCCGCCTGGTTCCCGGTCCATTTTCCTGTACAGCAGGAAATCAAGGGTAACATCCGAGGGTTTGAAAAAGTACCATGACATTTTTGCGCTGTCAAGCCTCTCATAATCTGTACGCAGGCGGCTCCTGACAATATCAGCCTCTGACCTGTCACCGTCCGTATCATGCACTACGATAAGAGGCGCATCAAAACTTGAGTTAAGGCTGACCTTCCATTCGACCCTATCATAATGCCGCAGGTACCAGAGGAACTGGGTTTCAACTCCTTCATCCGCAACCTGAATCCGCGTTGATGTTCCGTCATACTGCGAGGAAATTTCTTCTATCTTCCCTATAAACCCTGAATATTGTTGCGGCGGCTGTGCTGCCTGTATTAAGGGTTCAGCAGGATTTGCGAAATTCCGGTAGTTCAATAAAACGCTGGAATACACGAAATACGATGAACCCAGGATAAGGAATATGGCAATGACGGCACCGGCTTTTTTCCTGGATTTCAACTGCGGCAAAATTTCGCCAAGATACGCGCCTGCTATAATCACCATCGGCAAAAGCGGGTTCAGTACAAGCCACGGAACTTTTTCCTGGAGATATGAATAAATTAATAGATTCATCAACGCCCAGTATCCAAGGAACGTCATGAGGAAATTATTCTTCCTGTAAAAATGAACCATTCCCGCAATCCCGAACACAACAACAGGAAGCTCGTACAGTGTCATAATCGGCAGGTAAAAATACATTGGACCTCCGATGCGTTTGATATTATGCATCCCTACCCAGTGGTCAACAGCACGTCCGACTGCATCTATCATGCCTGTAAAATCAAGAGGTTTTCCGGTATAAAAAAGGGAAAAAACAACAAGCAGTACAAGAATGGAAAATATTCCTTCTGCTGAGGTTATCATGAGTTTTCTGTCGCGTTTTCTTAACTTGCCGATTAGCCCTTTGTACCATCCTTCCCTGGTAAATACAAGGAATAAGAAAAAAGTGATAAGCGCAATCGTAATGTAGCCGTTTTCCTTGAGTGCTACAAGTGACGCAAGCGAGGCTGCCCCGAAAAAGAGGTACATCAATCCTGGCACACTGAATTTCCCTGTGATGTTTTCCATATATTTTACAGCGCATACCAGAATCACAAGGTAAAAAAACGATATGAAAATATCAGTCCTGAAAAAACGCGAATAATACAAAAATGACGGTGAAAAAGCAAGGAAAAAAGCAGAAAAAACCATGCCCCTGTCACCGATATACCGCTGCAGGGGAATAAGTAAGAAAATCATGGAAGCGCCAATGAGTGCCGCCAGCAGGCGGAGTGAAAAGATGCTGTCTCCGAAAATCTTGAACATGCCTGCTGTCACGTAATAAATGAAAGGACCGTGGAAAGAAGGATTATAGGAATATACACCATCCTTAAATAACAGGTACGTGAAATGCCCCATAGCTGCTTCATCATGATGCAAAACCCGCTCGTCAAGGCGGTAGAGCCTCAGGAGAAAAGCAATTGCAGTAAGTAGAATAAAGATTCCGTAAAGGGCATAGTCTCTCTTATTCATTTACCTGTAATAGTTAAACCATATTCATAGCATTTATGGTTTAATAGGCACATCCTTAAATCCATGCCAAAAATCAGGGTCAAACTGTTCGCCAATTTCAGGGAATTTACACATACGAAAGAACTGGAACTTGAAGGTGAAACTGTCAGGGAGATACTTGATTCACTCTGTAACAGGTTTGCAGGACTGGAAGAACTTGTTTTCAAAAACGGTACTGTACGACCTTATATCAATATTTTCATTAACGGTAACAATATCAACGAATCAGGCGGATTGGAACAGGAACTGGCTCCTGATGATGAACTCGCAATTTTTCCTCCTGTTTCAGGTGGATAATGTTTAAAAAGAGAATGAACGCTGACACAGCACGGGAACTGTTCCTTGATTCATTTGAGCCGCTTACAGGGTATGAAAACCTGCCTGTCGAAGACTGTGACGAAAGGATTATTGCAGAAGATATAATCGCAAAAACGGATGTGCCGCATTACAGGAGGGCAGCAATGGACGGTTTTGCGGTCAGGGCTTCTGGCACGCTGGGTGCTGGCAGCAGTTCTCCTGTGATATTTAAACTTGATGAAACAATTAAAAACGGCACATGTGCGCGCGTCCACACAGGTTCGCCGGTACCTGATGGCGCCGATGCTGTCGTAATGGTTGAGGATACGGAACTGCATGGAAGCAATGTTGAAGTTTTTGCGCAGGTGCATCCCTTGAAAAATGTCGGTGAAATCGGGGAAGACATACGAAAAGGCGAGGTTATAATAAACAAAGGAAAGCGCCTGCGTCCGTGTGATATTGCGGTTATTGCATCGCTTGGTATCAGGAAACTCATGGTATTCAGGAAGCCTGTCGTTGCGATAATCCCGACTGGTGAGGAACTGATACCGAGGGGCGGCACCGTGCCGGGGACGGGTGAGGTTTACGAGACAAACGGGCTGATGACACAGCTTTATGTCAGGAAATGGGGCGGGGTGCCAAAGCTTTTTGATATTGTAACCGATAATCCGGAAAAGATACAAAGCGCAATTGAAAAAAACATTGATGCTGACATGATTCTCATAAGCGGTGGCACGTCTGTTGGTAAGCGGGATTTTGTTCCTGGTGTTGTTGCATCCCTTGGCGAACTGCTGGTTCACGGTGTCGGCATAAGTCCCGGAAAGCCCACGGCTCTTGGTCTCATAAAAGGCAAGCCTGTTGTCTGCATGCCAGGTTATCCTGTTGCAGGTGTCGTTGCGCTGTACTGGTTTGGCAGGGAGGCACTGCGTAAACTCGGGAACATGCCCCCTGGATTGGAGGCTCCTGTTTACGCTGTACTTTCTGAGAAAATAACTTCCCGCACGGGTTTCAAGACATTTGCACGTGTCAGGATTGAAAACGGGAAAGCCGTCCCGCTTGCAACGTCAGGCGCAGGGATATTGAGTTCAGTGTCAAAGGCTGACGGCTTTGTGATTATTCCTGAGAACATTGAAGGGTATGACATGGGCGAAACAGTTGAAGTGAAACTGATTGATTGATTGATTTTACACCAATAATTTCAATAGAGGGTATTTTGAAAAACCTCTGTTTCAACACATACATTTTCCCGCCCATAAGTTCATCCCGTTCCAGGATTAAACAAGCGGTCTTGGCTGTTTCTCATCTGGCTGGACAGGAAGTTTCATGGTATTTATCAGGATAGGGTCATTGACTTCCTTTGCCCGCTCAAGCAGGAGTTCCTTCCCGCACTGGCTTGTGGCAAAAATCGGAATCGCAGTCCCGAACTGGGCTATGGTATGTCCTGCAATACATCCCCGAATCCATTTCGAAGTGCATCCTGTTGTCATATCCACAAGACTGATAAATTCCTTAGCCTCACTCTCAGACATGCCTGTTGTATGCACGCCAAACCCGACAACCTTCACGCCGTGTTTCTTCTCAAGGTCACGGAGTGCGCGCATATCCTTTGCGTTTGTGACAGATACGCCGATATTCTTAAAACCCAGTTCGATTGCTTTTTTCACGCCTTCAACCTGGTCAAGTTTTGCAGTTTCCGGGTCAAGTACCACACCGTCCAGTTCCTGTATCCGTGCAATCAATTTCGGGATTGGTGTAGTTTCCGAAAGTCCTGAGATTCTTGAACCCATGCCCTGCGTAAGTTTCGGGTTACTTGTAATAACAGTGCCTGCGCCGTCACATGCGGTAACACAGGTATCAAGCAATCCGCGCCGCAATGCTGTCATGAAAGTCTCACTTGCACCAAAGCCGACAAATATTTCCATTTCAAGCTCCCTGTCCTCAGTGAAAATCCCGAAATCCTTAATCCTGAACTCGATATTTTCCTTTGCAGTCTTTGATGTGAATTTCTTGATTCCGCGAACCTTGTCAAATATGGGGCAATAATCCGTCTGCGGTTCCCCGACTTCAACAACTTTCCCGTTTTCAACAACAACCCTTGTCTTACCAAGGGCTTCCATTACGTGCCTGTCTTTTTTAGCTGTCATGGCATGTACATTGGGCTAATATGTATTAATTATTAATGATGCTGGCAAACTGGCATGAAAATGCGGCAAAAATTGCCTGCGTCTTCACCTGCCCGACACCAGAACCCTGCCGTGCTTATCTATCTCCCCGTTCTTAATCCTGGTACTGGAAATCGGCAGACCGTCATCCGCAATAACGTAATCAACAAGCACAACCTCAATCTCCACCAGACCATTCTCTTTGCGCAGCCTGTTAATTTCAAGAGACGCAGGGTAAGTTTCGGGCGACACCACAAGATAGTCAAAATCATCATGTACTGTCGGACCATACGGGTCATCCAGCCTGACAATTGCAGGAGCTATACCCTGCGGCCTGATAAAGCGGCTGACATCCTCATAACGTAAACTGTACTCTGCAACATCATGGCATTTTTTCCCTGCCATAACATCAGACGTAATTCCAACAAGAAGCTCACCGCCCCTGCTTAACTCAACCGCCTTGCGAAGCAGAGCCTTATGACCGTCATGCAGCGGGTCAAAGGTTCCCCCGACAGCTACCCGCGCCGCCATACGTGCCATACGTGCCATGGTTCCAAAACTGTGTTTCCAGACCATAAGAGTATCTTTTAATATTCCTTATGCAGTTTATGGCACAAATGAACGAGACAATACACTGGGCAGACATAATAGCAGAAGATGTGCTGGAAAGAGGAAATAAGCATACAGTGGCTTCAGGTATCACTCCTTCGGGAGCAATCCATATCGGCAATATGCGCGAAGTTGTCACGGCTGATGCCGCTTACAGGGCGCTTAAGGAAAAAAGCGCAGATGTCCGCCTCATCTATATCGCAGATACCCTTGACCCCTTGCGGAAAGTGTACCCGTTCCTGTCTGATGATTATGAAGCCCATGTGGGAAAACCGTTGTCTGATATCCCGTGTCCCTGCGGGAACCATAAGAACTATGCAGAGCATTTCCTGTTACCATTCATCGAATCATTGCACACACTCGGAATAAAACCAGACGTTTACAGGGCAGATGAACTCTACAGGCAAGGGAAATACCTTGATGCCATAAAGAAAGCACTCCTTAACCGGGATGCTATTGCCAACATACTATCCGAAGTCTCAGGACGCGAGCTTGCACCCGACTGGAGTCCGTTTAATCCGATATGCAGCAAGTGCGGACGGCTTACAACCACGAAAGTGACAGGATTTGATATTGAAAAAGAGACCATCGATTACGCATGCGACTGTGGTTCAAATAGTACCGTTCCCATGAACGGTGGCGGGAAACTCACATGGCGCGTTGACTGGCCTGCACGGTGGCCCATATTCGGGACAACAGTTGAGCCGTTCGGGAAAGACCATGCAACAGCAGGCGGGTCTTACGATACCGGGATAAGGATTTCCCGCGAGGTTTATAATTACGAGCCGCCGCACCCGATAGTGTACGAGTGGATTATGCTAAAAGGCAAAGGTGCAATGCACTCATCCACAGGTCTTGCTATTTCCATAGGTGATATGCTTGAAATTGTCCCGCCTGAAGTCCTGAGGTACCTTATTCTCAGGCAAAGACCAGAGAAACATATCGAATTCGACCCGGGGATGGCATTGCTTAACCTGATTGACGAGTATGACCAGGTTGAAGGTGATAAACGGGCGTATAAGCTTTCCCAGACAGAAGCCTCCAAGCCGACTGATGTACCATTCAGGCACATGGTTACAGCAGTGCAGATTGCAGACGGCAGGGATTTTGACTACCTGTTAACAATCCTTAAGCGGACAGATTACGACACGTCTGATGTTGAAGCCATCAGGCAAAGGGCAGATAATGCACGGAACTGGCTTCTGAAATATGCACCGCCTGTTGTTAAATTCAAGGTACAGGACACACTTCCCGTGCAGGTTACGAGTTTCTCGGGCGGGCAAAAACAGGCGCTTTCCATCCTGGCGGATGATATTGAACATGGCATGAGCGGTCAGGAAATCCATGAGAATATCTACAATGTCGCCGAAAAAGTCGGCATCACGGGAAAGCAGGTTTTTGAAGCAGTGTACCAGTCACTCCTTGGTATTAAATCAGGACCGCGCGCAGGGTATTTCCTCGAAGCGCTTGAGAAGGATTTTGTGGTGAAAAGATTCAAGGAAGCAAGCAGGTAATCCTTTATCCGGGATTTAACATTCCTGCGCCTTCCTTTTTGACTTATTGAAAACCACTTCAAGAATACCATTCCTGTAAGTGGTTTTCATCCCTGTTTTATTAACCCTTACAGGAAGTTGCACAATCTCTTTGACTGTCTTTACGGGATTTGAGGCTGTTATTTCAAGACCCCATCCTGTGCAGTTAAGCTCAATATCCTCTTGTTCCATGCCAGGAATTCCTGCAACAACATGGACACTTTTCTCGGTTTCAAGAATATCAACCTGTGTTTTTTCCCCAGACCTTGTTAAATCCTGCACCCCATCAAAAACCATGTAAGGGCACATGTTTATTGAGACGTCAATAGAAACCGGGCGGTCTTGCGGAATCTCAATCTCGTTAATTATACCCTCTAAAGCCTCTTCCAATTGCCGCAAAAGTTCATCAAAATCGTTTCTTTTTTTCATTTTTCAGGTTTCCTTATTATCTTTCTTATCTTTCCTTCTATTGAAAGCTTTTGAGAATTCCTTCATGGCTTCAAATTCAGCCAGCTCCCATGAGGTGGGTCTTACCATATTAAATGCTTCCTCAAAATGCTCATTTTTAATTACAATTCCAGACACAACTTTTTTCACATCTTCCCTGTCCATTCCGGGCTTGATATAATCCCTGAGGGCAAGTATTGCCGCCTCACGGCATATGGCATCGATGTCAGCCCCGACATAACCCTGTGCCTTCTTTGCAAGGTATTCCACGTCCACTTCCGGTGAAACAGGCTTGCCCTTAAGATGGATATTGAATATTGCCACTCTTTCATCCATATCAGGATTGCCTATGTAAATAAGCCTGTCAAACCGCCCAGGTCTTAGCAACGCAGGATCAATCATATCAGGACGGTTTGTGGCGGCAACAATCACGATGTTCTTGAGTTCCTCAAGCCCGTCAAGTTCAGTAAGTATCTGGCTTACGACCCTTTCAGTGACACCTGTATCAAATGCAGTGCCCCGCAATGGCACAATCGAATCAATCTCGTCAAAGAAAACGATAGACGGCGCAGCCTGGCGCGCCTTCCTGAACGTCTCCCTGATGGCGCGCTCAGATTCACCCACGTATTTGCTCAAAAGTTCAGGACCTTTTATACTTATGAAATTTGCCTGGCTTTCCGTGGCTATGGCTTTTGCAAGCAGTGTCTTTCCAGCGCCTGGCGGACCGAAAAGTAAGATTCCTTTCGGGGGAGAAGTGTTTATAGCTTCAAAAGCTTCAGGAAACTTAAGCGGCCATTCAACAGCCTCAATAAGTTCCCGTTTCACAGTTTCAAGTCCGCCAATGTCCGACCAGTTCACCCTGGGAACCTCAACATAAACTTCCCTCATTGCAGAAGGCTCGACACTGCTGAAAGCATTGTAAAAATCATCCCTTGTAACCTCAAGTCTTTCCATAATCTCATGCGGGATTTCCTCCTCGATTTTTATTTTTGGCATTATTGCGCGAATCGCATGCATTGCCGCTTCCTTGCAGAGAATGGATAGGTCAGCGCCCACGAATCCGTGCGTCATATCCGCAATCTCGCGCAGACCTTTTTCCTCGGACATATTTCCAGACAGCGGCATACCGCGTGTGTGAATCTGGAGGATTTGAAGCCTGCCAAGCCTGTCCGGGATTCCGATTTCAATTTCACGGTCAAACCTTCCCCCCCTCCTGAGTGCAGGGTCTATTGCGTCTGGACGGTTGGTTGCGGCAATTACTATAACCTGTCCCCGCGCTTTTAACCCGTCCATCAGGGACAATAACTGCGCCACAACGCGCCGCTCGACCTCGCCGGTTACCTCCTCACGCTTCGGGGCAATGCTGTCTATTTCGTCAATGAAAATAATCGTGGGCGATGTTTTTTCTGCTTCATCAAAGAGCTCACGCATCTGTTTCTCGCTTTCCCCGTAATACTTGCTCATTATTTCAGGACCGCTTATTGAGACAAAATTCGCATCGGTCTCGTTGGCTACGGCTTTTGCTATCATGGTCTTGCCTGTTCCGGGAGGACCGTACAGGAGGACACCTTTTGGAGGGTCAATACCAAGTTTCTCGAACAGCTCAGGATGGCGAAGCGGAAGTTCAATCATCTCCCTTATCAGACCGAGCTCACGTCTCAGACCGCCTATATCTTCATAAGTGAGGTATGTCCGGGTAACCTCAAGTTCATCAATAACCTTCTCCTTAACAACAATTTCAGTTTTCCCTGTTACTATAGCAGGACCGGGGGGCTGTGTTGATATAACGATAAATGATAACGGGCTGCTTACTGTATCAACCCTGAGATGCTGTCCTTTTATGACAGGTCTGCCTTCGAGTAAACGCTTGATATACTGCGGTCCGCCGACAAGCCGTATTTTCTGGGTAGGTGAAAGTACAACGCGGGCTGCTTCAGGGGCTGTGACTTTCTGTACGTACACGTCGTCATCTATACCCACACGGGCATTTGTCCTGGCATTACCATCTATCCGTATCATGTCCTGCCCTTCATCTTCAGGGTAACCCGAACCTACAATCGCACAGGTCTTGTCCTTGCCGGTTATCAGGATAACATCCCCGCTTGATATACCAAGTTTTCCCATAAGGCTGCGGCTTATCCGTGCGATGTCCCTGCCCGCATCCCTGTGCTGGGCTTCTGCAACCCGAAGTATTGTTTTTTCGTTCATGGTATGGTTATTGATTTATTTTTTATAGTACTATAATATAACGTTTCATACAATGTTGGTTTTACCTTTAATAAGCAGTGGTTTGAATCCACAATATCTCAAAACGGCTTCCCTTTCCCAGGAATATTTCCCAGGGATTCTCTGGGTTTTCTTGAGCTGGCTGTTTAACTCAAGGGCTGGGTTACAAATTGAAAGAAAATTAACAAAAAAAGTTTGCAGGGCAAATATGTTTAATATATCTGCCCTTTTTTTAATATCTTGCTGGTTTATGCTTCTGGTAGCAATCCCTGCAGTACACCGGTCTGTCACCGGATGGTACAAAAGGTACTTCCGTTTCCTGTTTGCAGTCTGCACAGGTTGCTTTATGCATTTCTCTTGGACCGCTTGGCCTGAAACCGCCACCGCCGCCTCTTCCGCCGCCGCTTCCGCCACGGAAACCTCCGCTGCTGCCGCCTCTTCTATCATCGCCCATATTTTATTTCTCCTTATGTTTATTTTGTTGAATTTGCATTATTGCTAAAAATTCAATATCTTGCTGGTTTATGCTTCTGGTAGCAATCCCTGCAGTACACCGGTCTGTCACCGGATGGTACAAAAGGTACTTCCGTTTCTTCTTTGCAGTCTGCGCATGTTGCTTTATGCATCTCTCTTGGACCGCTTGGTCTGAAACCGCCACCGCCGCCGCCTCTTCCGCCGCCGCTTCCGCCACGGAAACCTCCGCTGCTTCCGCCTCTTCCGCTGCATCATCGCCCATATTTTATTTCTCCTTATGTTTATTTTGTTGAATTTGCATTATTGCTAAAAATTCAAAAATCTGAATTTAATATCTTGCTGGTTTATGTTTCTGGTAGCAATCCCTGCAGTACACCGGTCTGTCGCCGGATGGTACAAAAGGTACTTCCGTTTCCTGTTTGCAGTCTGCGCATGTTGCTTTATGCATTTCTCTTGGACCGCTTGGCCTGAAACCGCCACCGCCGCCGCCACGGAAACCTCCGCCGCTGCCGCCACTACCGCCTCTTCCGCCACTGCTTCTTCTTCTATCATCGCTCATTTATTTTATCTCCTTTATTTTGTTTTTATTAATTCGTCTCAGCAAGGGCTGCAAATGCGAATTTTTGCATGACTCTTTCGATCTTTATTTTGACCTGGTCTCCGACCTTTGTGTCGGGCACAAAAATCACAAACCCCTGGATACGCGCAATTCCATCTCCCTCTCTTGCAATGCCCTCGATTGTGACATCGTGGACAGCGCCTGCTGAAACAGGAGCATTTTCATCTATTTCTGTATACAATATATTCCTCTATTTATTAATCAATTAACTAAAAGAAGCCAGTATAGTGGGTTTGTCCCATGTTCTATAAGTAATCAAATAAGCTAACTGTTAAGATAGTAATAATATTTATTTGTATATAAACTCTTTGCCACCCCTATACAGCGCCTGAATTGCTGGATTGGTGGGGCTGGTTTTAATCTGCAAACAATCAGTACAATCATGCGCAACAAGTATAAATAAATGTGAAACTTTAGTTTTATAGTTCCACCGGAACATGAGACGAGCCAACATTTAATCAGCACTTCGGATGTTTACATTGTGTAATTCTTAAGTGTTCTCCTTCGATTCAATGGCTATGTCTAAAGTCTTGCCTGGATTGTCCGGGCAATTCTTTTCATTTTGTTATACTATTTTAAGGCACAGTTCCATAATCCAGTGATTTCAACAATTGCGTTAGATACTGATTTCACTGATTGACACAGATTAATGCCAGTGAGATCGAGCTCTGTGTTAATCGGTGTTAATCAGTGTCCAAAAAATAACTTGAAATCAATACAGTGTCGGCGCAAACATAAAAAACAAAACAAAAGTTCTATAAAATGCGCAATCCTGGGACGCTGTTCCCAGAAGCAACCGGACGCGTGTGGGCGGCGGGGTGCGAGAATAAAGGATGGAACACTGAACCTAAAAAATTCTGGCTCTTGGAACGTAAATATGTATACAATTTTACTTAAATCCCAATTCTTCCGGCGTCAATGCATTAATTCCCTGAATCCGGTTAAAGTGTTTTTTATTCCTGGTTACTATATCAGTAATTCCTACATATTTTGCAGAAGCCGCTATCAGGCAATCGTTTAGTTCTATCTCATCCCCATCCCTGACAAGTGATGAATAAATTCTTCCGCCTTCGATTGCAATTTCACTACTAATATCAACACTACTCACGCTTGTAATAAGGTCAAGCGTCTTTTCCATAGCGTCTTTTTTTGGTGATAAATGAGCGCCAACACTGAGTTCTGCTAAAGTAATTGTGGATGTATATCCGAGATTACCTTCTTCCATGGACACAAGAAATGATTTTGATGCGGGAACAACATCTTTTCTTAGACAGTCCACGAAAATAGAAGTGTCAACAAAAAATTCCATTAAATCCAGTCCAGTCTTTTGGATTTTCTTAACCCATCAACAAACTCCGCACTTTCAACATCGTAGCCCCATGCCCCTGCTGAATTTTCAACTACGTTACTTTTTGTTTCTTTTGCTTTCTGGGTTTTTACCATATCCAGTATATCGTGAAGTTCCCTATCAAGGGCTATCAATCTTCTTTCCAGACTTGCTGTTGACATATTTTCTTCACCTGATTATAATCGGCTTTTAATGTAGATATAGTTTCTTTTTGAGCGCCAGTATTATTATAATATATATTTTATTAAATTCTGGCGCAAACATAAAAAACAAAACAAAATATGCTCTTGAACCGCCATAAACTAACACCGAGGCGCTGTTCCCGAAGCAGCCGGACGCGCGGGGGTGGCGGCGCAAAGGGGTGGTTTTCTGAGCCTTCTGGCACCATAAAAATAAAAGACTGGTGCGACGCTGTATACAGAATGAATCCTGTTTTATCACAAAAGTTTTTATTACGGCTTTGACAATTTAATAATTATGGCAGTTAATGCAAGTAAAGAAATTATCCATCATTTGATGAATATCGAAAACCAGCTCAATGCATTGAACCTGAAGATTGATAACCTTCTCGGTGTTGAGGAACTGTCTGTTGATGAACTTAAAGAACTTGACAGTATTGAAGAAGCTATGGAACGGGGGATTAAAATATCTCTGTCTGATATTGAATGAATTATAACATCTTTTTAAGTTCAGGCGCTGCCAAGTTTCTTGAGAATCTCAATAAGGTGAATAAGCAGAGAATTATCACAAAACTCAGGCAACTTGAAGATAAACCGTTTTCTCTACCTTATAAAAAAATAAAGGGCAGGGATAGTACATATCGCATCAGGATAGGGGATTTCAGGGTAATATATTCTGTTCGGGGTTCTGAGTTAAGGGTGTTGAAAATTGACTGGCGCGGAGGAGTTTATGATAAGTGATGTCAGGTTTATAGTGTTTTTACATTGCTTTCACAAAGCGCCACGACTTTTATAAAAACGATGCAATTAATTTTCTGGCGCAACACAATAAACAAAACTACATTTTTAAACGGATTAAATCAGGTTCTCCAAAAGCGCCATAAACTAACACCGAGGCGCTGTTTCCCACAGCCACCGGACGCTTGTGGGTGGCGGCGCGCTGAAAGGGTGGAATTTCAAAAAGGTATGTTTTTATATATTTATAAAGATTAAATTTTGGAGCTTCCACAGTAATGTTTTTATAAGTTGCATAACCAGCGACAAAGAGAAGCGACTTGGTTTGTATCAGTTAAGTTGGCAGCATTGCTAAGCGTACCATCTTCCAATTGGTCCCAGATTTCCTCTGCCATGCTGTTTTCAATAGCGGCTCCAACAAAGAATAAATGGGGTGAAAGCCCATGATTATCAAATGCCAGTCTTATGCGAGAAAGGGATGTTCCTGCCGTTTTCCAGTGCTCATCCGCTCCTGCGGGATCGATACCACCTTTGAGTTCTCCAAGTGCAATATAGAACGCGGGATTTTTATAGCTAACAGAAAGTTCTTGATAATGACAGTTAAAAAGGCACAAATCTACATTTTTCTTTAAAAATGGCACGGTAAGGTTGTATCTTACTGTTCGATTCAAACTACCGTTTGACCAACTAAGCCCTTTTGCTTCAAACTCTATATCAGGATCATCTCCACTTCCATGTATCCATGAATTGCTCTTGGTAGAAAGCCAATCATACGAAATTCCTGCAACAGAAAGCGTAGCAATAATCGCGCGAGTAAGCTTGCGTTGTGCTATAGCCCCTCCCACGTTTCGCATCGATCCACCTAAAGCATCACCCCGCGTCAAAAGGAATCTAAAAACCAACTCTTCAACAAAATTCGATCCGGCAGGTTCAAGAAATTGTTTTATCAATATTTGTATTGCTTCCTCTTTGTCCTGATGTTCCATATGACCGGCAGCTTTATTGGAAACGCCAGCCGCAGTCAACAGGGCAGCCTGTATCCCTGAAATATTAACCAATGTTGCGGGTGTTGAGATATTAGATGCCGCAGCCTTTAAGGCTCTCGCTTCTTCAATGAAGGGCGTAGCTCTGCGGTTCTTCTCAAGAGCTAAGGTGACAAAACCAGCCCGTGTTTCTTCATATGTTGTCACAAGGCTTTTGCTACTGGTTAAATGCTGGCGGTGTGTTTTGTCATGTGGCATTATATTTTTCTCCATATATACACGCATTTTCTCAATGAATCACGCCCATGCTCCCCCATTTGCTGGCTGCTGTTACCTTTGCCATTTGGCAGTACAAGAATATTTTCAACATAGAACCCCAGCTTTTCAGCTATATCTGATAGTATCATGTCTACTGAGACACTTGCGCCTGCATAGCGAACATTATCATTTACCATGAACATGTATGCATTTTGTTTCATAACGCGGGAACATTCTGCTATAATACATGCCATTTCATAAAAATAACCTCGAACCATTCTGGGTATACCACTGTTGTTCAGCTTACCCTGCGCTTTTTGATCGTCCAGATATTGCAATATAGACTGCAATAGCTCCTGCTGGTCTGCCGCTTCTATGGCTTTAGCCCATCGGGGATTTATTGCCAGCAAATCTTTGGCACGATTTTCAACGGTGCAGCTTAGCATTTGCTGTCTTAGGTTGATGAGTTCTTTCTCATTAACGCCAAGTAACGCCAGTTCGAGAGCATAAGTTCGTGTGTAGTCATAACGATTGCAGTACGGTGGAGATGTTACTATCGCATTGTATGTTTCGAAAGGTAGTTCTGGCATTATATCAAGACACGAACCCTGAAAAAGATGGATATTTCCCTGATTATGTTTCTCCAAATGTTCATTACCAAGTTTCATATCATGCAAGATATCTTCAATCTTAGCGTATATCGCCTGGTCAAAATTAAGAATCTCCCCCTTATTGAATGTTTTTCCTCCTTTCCTGTGTTCTGATCTATAATCCCACCTGAGATATTGACCATCTTTTCGAGTAAAACTGATGGACTCCAGAATACACAGCAGTGCAAAACGTAAGATAAGCCGGACACGCTCGTTCTCTTTTTGTAGCGCACCAATGTACCTCTCGATTGCATCGGATGTTTCTGCTGAGTATGCGCCGTCCGTAATTCGCAATTTTAGCAGAGGATATTTTTCATGTGATTCCTTCCAGGGACACGTTTTTAGCCAGCGTTTGAGCTCGGTAAAATCATCGGTTGTAAATTCTCTATCTAAACACAATCTGGCGGCAATAATCTGATCTCCGATGGGAAGAAGTTCGATACCATCAACATCCATGCCAGCGCAACTTGCTGCAAACAGAGTTGTTCCGCTCCCCGCGAACGGGTCTAAAATTTTACCAGATTCAATCCCATATCTGGAAAGCAAATATCCCACAAGAGGCGCAGAAAATGCCTCCTTGTATTTGTACCAGCGATATGATGCTATTGTCTTGTTTGCTTGAAAGCTGACAAGCTGCCTGGTCAGAGACCGTTGAATTATGAACTTGTCATTGAAGTGCTGCGACAGTTTAAAATCAAGAGCATCAATTTTGGATAGGGCATTCTGTTGTTCTGTGAGTATAATATCAGGAATTTCTTTCAGGTTTTGTGAGCATGATACGACATCTGTATTGAAGTCAAACAGGCTTGTTTTAACGATTTTATTTTTGTTGGTTAAGCAGGATGCCATGTTTTATCCCTTTCTTCCATTTTTTTAATCGTGGCTGATGAATAATAAAATATTTTCCATACCGCGTCCTGTCCTTAAGCTCCTGCTTCTTACCCTCATTCCAGCCTCCGACAGCCTGGATATACCCGGTCACCCTGCTCAGGTGCTCGATATTCTCACTCTCGCAATTCGGGCACTCCTCAAGCAGCCCTGACGCCACATGGAAATCATCCATACACACAGTCATATCCTTCGTAAACGCAAAATACCCAACCTGTGTATTCTTCGCAATATTCATGGCAAGCTCCTTCAACCCATGCGGGTCAGGCGCAGCCTCGCCAAGCCAGATATGCAGGATATTACCCCCGTCAACAATCGGGAAGAAAATCTCCTCAAGCTTAATACGCTCAGGGAGCGGGATATTCGCATTAGGAGGTACATGCGTTCCGTTTGTATAATAAACCGGCAAATCCCGCGTCTCCCCGATTTTCCGCAACGCCTCAGGGACGTTACCATTTATAATAGGCTCAGCACACTGCCTGTACTCTTTATGAAGCAGGTCGGAGACCGCAAACCTCTGCCCTGTCGTCTCAGCAGGCGTCCGTGCCAGTGCAATCTCCATACCAAACTTCTCACTCAGTTCCTTCGCATAAAACTTCATCTCGAACATGGCGCGAATCGCCAGCCGTTTCGCATCATCACCCTCATGAATCTGCTGACCTGTATGGTGCTTCACCATCTCGTTAATCCCGACAACGCCAATTGTATACACAAGCGCGCTCGTATCAACCGCAATCTCGCCCCGTCCGAACGTAACAGGGTCCTTCGGTCTCTGGGTCGCAAACGGCATCCTGCCATTCTTCATAACAACATCCATCCACTTGCGCTTCACGGTAAAGAGTTCCATGCACTGGTCCATCATCCTCTTAAGCTCGGCAAACAGCGCCTGGTCATCCTTTTTAGCCTTATAGGCGGCACGCGGGCAATTCAGGGACACAACCTGCCATGCACCCATCGAAAAATGCTTCCCGTCCTCAAAATTAAGCTTGGCATCAAACTGATTATCCTTTTCGTGGGACGATGAGAAATTATAAGCACAGCACTGGTAACAGCTTATGCCCTTGCCAGCCCCCCTGTACGCAGGAAGCTGGTTATCAAAATACGGCGCGCCATACTTTGCCGCAAGCTCAAACGCCTTTGTGTAAAGTGCATCATAACTCAGGATATCAGGATGAGCGCGGTTAAATTCCTCGTCCTCTTCCATGAAATCAGGCTCGATACTGATTTCAGGCTTCGGGAAATTAAACGGCTTACCCCAGTAATCCCCCATCATCATCACGTTCATCAGCGCCTCGAATGACAGGCGTACTTCACGCTCGAACTCACCGTATGTCCGAAGCGGCACACGCTCCCCGTTATAGATTTCACCCTTATAGACAACAGGTTTGTCGCGCCAGAGCCCAGGTATGCCAGGGGACAACTGGACAGAGGAGAAAACCAGCTGTCCTCCGCGGGCTACCATCATCTGGGTCATCTCATAAACGAACATCTGCATGAGCTGCTCTATCTCGTCATACTCCATGCCCTCAAAATACGGCGCAATGAATGTCAGGAAATTATAGAACCCCTGCCCGCCTGCAAAATTTGTCTGTGCACTGCCAAGCGCCTTAACAGCATGAAGTATAGCAACCTCAGCCTTTTTGGCAGGACCTGCAACACTGGCTTTTGTCCCGCTGCCGTCAGGCATCAAACCGTAATAAAAGAAATACCTCAAATCCCAGTCCTGGCAGAATGCCCGCGTACCAAGGTACTCAAGGTCATGGATATGGATGTCACCGTTTAAGTGCGCATCAGCAAGTTTCGGCGGTATCATGAGAAGGTACTGTTCCTTGCTCATCTTGTCCGCTTTCTTCTTGTGGGATGTCTCTGCATTCTCCTGCAGGTTAGCGTTATCCTTTGCCTCAAAACCCGTACCCATGTCTATGCGGTATGCATCATAAACCGGTGTACCAACCCTTGTTGAGAGGTTGCGCCACTCAGTATGCCCTTTCTCAAGCAGTATTATATTAACAAGTTCACGGACAAGCGGACCAGACAAAAACTGCAAGCCCATATCCTTTATCCTTGTTTCGACTTCACGCGCTATTTCCTTTGCTTCTTCAAGTGTTATGGCAGGTTTGGAATAGAAGCTCTCGCTGAGTTTTGTCTCTTTCAAAAGCTGGTTGACAACAGCATTCCTGTCCCAGTCTACCAGATGCCCGTCTGTTGTCCTGACTTTTGGTATATCTGAAACAGAAGCACCGCTGAGCGTCTTCTGGACGGTCTGGATATCCCTGGCAGCCTGTATGTTTTGTGTTTCAAGTGATGTAAAACCCTGTCGTGTTTCATGCTTAAGGGCTTCCACAAGCTCGTTTTTATGTTCTTCGATAAGCCTTGAAACCTGAACTTCAATGTATTTTCCCATTTACTGTCTCCTCCTGTTTTTTATTATGGCTTTCCACAACCATTTGTTTAAGGTAGCAATGTTAAGTCAGCTCACCTTAAGGAAACGTTCAAGCTTTTCCGTATTTATCCGGTCCTGGGTGAATAACTCCTCGTATGTATAAAATTTATTATCCACTTGCAGGACAGGCGCTGCCATAGTGAACACGCCATTCATCCTGAGTTCAGTCAGTGATTCAGGTGTTGACATGTCCACTTCATTGAATTCCACATTCATTTTCTCAATTGATTGCTTTAGTACCCTGCAATTCGGACAATTGCTTGTTGAGTAAATTGATATGTCTGGCACGCTTCGTCTCCTTGTAAATCAAGAAACTGATTTCCAAGGCATATAATGGTTTTCTAAACCATATCTGAATAACATTATTTATCATTTGTTACCATATTGTTTATCATATTATATACTATAACTGAATAAACTAATCTAATACAGTACCAATACAAGTACCCAATCGGATACCATTCAATGCTTAAGAAAAAATTATGTACTTGGCTTGAGTGTAAGCCGCTACTTATGTTTCTTAAATTCAAGGACGAGGTCTCATCCGTATTATCAAATGCACTGGAAAGTGCTGGATTTGAAACCTGTGATATGGCTCTGGGTGAATCGCCGCATGCGGATATAGCATCGTCGGTCGCATTCAGGCTGGCATCCAGATATAAAAAAAGCCCGAAAGAAATATGCGATATTATCCGGGACAAAATCAAAATAGTACCTGACTCGTATATCGAACGGGTGGAAACAGCAGGACCATACCTTAATTTTTTCGCAAGCCGCGCGTTCCTGAATGAAAACGTACTGCGTATCCTGCTTGACAGGGAAAACTTCGGCAGGCTTGGAAATAAAGGGAAAATCATCCTTGAGCATACGTCTGCAAACCCTGACGGACCACTGCACATAGGACATGTCAGGAATTCAGTTATCGGCGACACCCTTGCCAGGATACTTGACCGTGCAGGTTTTGATGTGGAACGGCAATATTATATAAACGATATGGGGCGACAGGTCGCAGTTGTGGTCTGGGGACTTGAGAATTTCAAGCTTGACACGACAAAAAAACCCGACCATGCCATAGCAGAAGTGTACATCGAAGCCAACAAAACACTGGTGGATGAAAAAGAACACTCGCCTGAAGTAAACAACTTCATGAAAAAATACGAGGAAGGCGATACCGATACAATCACATTGTTCAGGAATGCAATGGACACTGCCATCCTTGGTATAAAAGAAACCCTCATACGCATGAACATCCACCATGACAACTTTATCCTTGAATCAAGGTTCGTGCGCTCAGGAGATGTTGATAAAATTGTTGAACGCATAAAGGAAACCGGACGTGCCGCAATAAAAGACGGCGCACTCATGGTTGACCTGAAAGATAAAGGCATCCAGAAAGCACTTGTGATACAGCGCTCTGACGGGACATCGTTATACACGACCCGCGACCTTGCATATCATGAATGGAAAGCAGGACAATGTGACAGGATGATAGATATTCTTGGAGCTGACCACAAGCTAATCTCATCCCAGCTTAAAGCCGTCCTCAGTATAATCGGTATAAAAGAGCCGGAAATCGTGATTTTCGAATTTGTCTCCCTGCCCGAAGGTTCAATGAGCACACGGCGCGGCGTATTTATCTCTGCGGATGAAGTCCTTGACCAGGTACGGCAGGCTGCATACGAAGAAGTTGCAAAACGCCGCCCTGAAACCGACGAGGAATTCAAGAAGAAAGTATCGGAATTTGTTGGAATAGGTGCGGTGCGGTATGACATAATCAGGGTTTCCCCTGAAAAATCAACCACATTTGACTGGAAACAGGCGCTTGATTTTGAAAAGCAGGGCGCGCCATTTATCCAGTATGCCCATGCACGAGCCTGTAGCATCATAAAGAATGCAGAGGAAAAAGGAGCTGTTCTTGGGGAATTTGACCCTAATATCCTTGTTGAGGAACAGGAAGTGGCACTTATCAAGAAACTGGCGGCTTTCGAGAATGTCATAGATATTGCGGCGCATGACTTAAAACCCGCTCTTCCTGCCATCTATGCAAGGGAACTGGCAGATGCTTTTAACCAGTTCTACAGGTTCGTGCCTGTACTTTCCGCAGAACCCGAATACGTAAAAGCCAGGCTTGCACTGGTTGAATGTTCGCGTATTGTCCTTGCAAACGCCCTTGATACCCTGGGGATAACAGCCCCTGAGTCAATGTAATCGCTGTCATGAAAGTAATATCGGTAGTGGGATATAAGAAATCAGGCAAAACAACGCTTGTTGAGCGGCTGGTTTCTTCACTCAGGAAACACGGAACAGTCGGGACAGTGAAACACCTGCACGAGCATAATATCGGACAAAAGGGAACAGATACACAGAAACACACAGAAGCAGGTGCGGATGTAGTGGTTGCTGTCACAAAAGGCGAGCTTGTAAAATTCTCAAAAAACAATACTCTGGCAGCGGCTCTTGATGAACTTGCAGATTCAGGAATGGATTTCGGGGTAGTTGAAGGGTTTAAAGACAGCAGTTTACCAAAGATAGCACTTGGAAGCATCGAAACCACGAATGTCATAGAGGCAATTGAAAAACCCGAAGACGCAGATATTGGAAAACTTGTAAACATCATCATGGAATTGCCTGAGTACCATACTTTGGAATCACTGGTCAGGAAAATACGCGCAGCCGGCCGTATAGAACAAGCAGGTGCAATCGGGACATTCACAGGGATTGTAAGGGAAGTTACAGGAAACACGAAAACTGAATACCTTGAATTTGAGGAATATGCAGGTATTGCCCGTGCTAAACTGGATAATATATGCTCCGAACTAAAAGCGAAAGACGGGATAACGGATGTCCTGATACACCACAGGACGGGAATAATCCGGGCTGGTGAGGATATTGTGTATATTGTCGTGGCAGCAGGGCACAGGGAACAGCTATTCCCGGTTCTCAGGGATGCAATCGAGCGCCTGAAAGAGGAAGTCCCTATCTGGAAAAAGGAACACACACTGGAAAGTGAATGGTGGGTTCACGATTCTGAAAAATGAAATAAAGTCTATTATTTCTTCCTGATATCCCGTTCCATCACAGCCCGTTTTTTATTCAGTTTGTGTATGACCATATAATAGTACCCGAATAGCGACACACCTGTTATGAAAAGGAATGCGAAGAAGTAACCAAGTATGACTGGTGCGTTTTTTTCGTAATACTTTACTGATATAACCCTGTATTCGGGATACGGATTCTCCCATATGAAGACTTCCCTGCCTGATGTGTCAACAGTAATATTATCAGGCTTTGGCTGGGCTATGCCAAGAAAACGTGAACCTGTAGTAAAATCCAGCGGAAGCACTACGCGGACACTGCCGTTATTTGTTAACGGTCTGGAAAAATCCTGACCGTCTTGCTGGGTAAATGCCACAAATCCCGTAAAAGGCGATTTAAACTCAAAACGCGCATAACTTTTCCCGAAAACAACCTCTTTGGAAACATTGAACGAAACATTTTCTCCCGAATAATTAACTGCTACCGGATTATTGATATTCAGGTCACCTGTATCCCCCATATCAATCCTTAACGTTGTTGAATTGGTGACGCTTTGTACCACATCTATGGAAGAAGTGTTAAGATAATAAATTGTTGTATTGATAATACCCGGAAGTTCATATTCCTGCGGATTCCCCTCCTGTATTTCCGGTGATATGCATCCTGTTATTAAGATTAACAGGGTTAATAAGATTATACCAAGAATTTGGTATGACTTCATTACTGCACCATCATGATGTCGGGTTCAATCTTTATGATTTCAAGGGCATCCTTAAATACCCTGATGATGCCCCCGCTTGAGGAAACAGTAATTGCTATTGTTTCTGTATCCCGTGTTATGGCAGCAGCAGAAGCGTGTCTTCCCCCGAGCCCTTTTTCTACCGGGACATCCCTTGCGTTAATATCAAGATACCTTCCGGCAGCCTTGATTTCTCCGGATTCAGTCACCACAAAAACACCGTCAAGCTGTGCAAAGCTTTTCACAGTTTCCCATGATTCAGGGTTCACGATATCACAGTTCTCCTCAGGCTGTCCCTCAAACGGGTTGAGTACAAGCTGGTGTGAGCGCCGCATAACTTCATCTGAATCCCCTATTATGAAACCTGTTCCGAACATCTTGCCCTCCCGTCCCTGCATGGCTATTTCAAGTGCTATATTAAGGATAGCCTTAATTACCCGCGTGTCTGCCCTTTCTGTACATTCCCTTAGCTGCTTTATAACATCATTTGTCGAAAGGTCGTAAACGATTATGGAATCATTGTCTTTCATACTGATTATACCCACGACAAGCCCTTCTACTTCAAGGAGGTTATTTATGAAAGCAATAACACTTGCATCACTTATGTCCCTGACTTCGCTTCGTGTCCGGTCTTCCATTTTCTCATAAAGTGTTTTGTCACTATCATCAATATAGCGTGAGAACTGGTTGACCATTGCCAGTTTCCGCCCGGTAAAGACAAGCACCGGGATGTGTGTGGAAATCTCAGGGAGTTTTTCTGAAAAAATGATTATTACAGAAGCATTGAGTTTTTCTGCTATTTTAACGGCTGATTTCGTTATTATGGAGATATCCCTCTTACCGGTTTTTTTAATAATACTTTTTGAGGACTTGGTTTTATGATGTTTATCACCTTTGTGATGCTTTTTACCTGACATAATGGATTCCATATAAATTATTAATATCCTAATTAATTATGATGATATATATCTTTTAAGATGATATACCACGTATCGTTTTACCGGACAAGCCTGAAATATTCATCTTTTGTCGGAATCCTGCCAAGTTTCGAGATTATAGCTGCCAGTTCCGAAGAGCCAAGGTAAACCTGGGCGTTTTTACCCATCCGGTTATCAAAATTGCGGGTTGATGTAGAAAACACAACAGCATTATCTTCCACTCGTGCCTGGTTGCCCATACACAAACTGCATCCCGGGATTTCCATCCTGGCTCCCAGTTTCTCAAATACCGCATACTCGCCGCTCTCTTTCAACGCTTTTTCAACAAGCTTTGTTGGCGGTGATACCCACAGTTTTGCCGATAAAATTCCACTGCCCTTAAGAATCCGGGCAGATGAACTGAAATGACCTGTATCTGTCATGCATGAGCCGATAAACACTTCATTTATTTTCTTACCCGCCACTTCAGATAATGGTTTGACATAATCAGGGTCGTTCGGGCATGCAAGCAAAGGTTCTGTTATTTGTGACAGGTCTATCTCAATAATATCGGCATATTCTGCATCCTGGTCAGCTTTAAGGAGTTTCGGGTCAGCCAGCCATTCTTCCATCGCTTTTATTCGGTTTTCGAGTGCACCTGTCCTGTATCCATCATTAACCAGTGATTGCAGGATTGTAATATTTTCCGTGAGGAAATCCGATACCTTGTCCTCTGAAAGCGCAAAAACCGAAGCTTCTGCCGAGCGCTCGGCTGATGAATCTGTTATCTCAAATGCTTCCTGTACTGTCAGGTCAAGACCTTCAAACTCGATTATCCTGCCATTGAATACGTTTATCTTGTTCTTCTTTTCTATTGTGAGTTTGCCCTGCCGCTGTGCAAAATACGGAACTGCGTTCACCACATCCCTCAGGAATATGCCGTCCCTGAGCTTTCCTTTGAACCTTACAAGCACGCTTTCAGGCATGTCAAGGGGCATGATGCCAAGCGCCGCTGCAAATGCAACAAGTCCGCTTCCGGCAGGGAATGAAATACCTATCGGGAAACGCGTATGGCTGTCGCCTCCTGTGCCGACAGTATCAGGAAGCAGCATCCTGTTGAGCCATGAATGGATTATGCCGTCACCTGGCTTTAGCGCAACGCCGCCCCTGCTTTTCATAAACTGCGCAAGTTCGGTGTGCATCAACATGTCTTTCGGGGTCGGGTAGGCGGCAGTATGGCAGAACGACTGCATGACAAGTGAAGCCTCAAATTCAACACACGCCAGTTCCTTAATCTCGTCTGCTGTCATCGGACCTGTTGTATCCTGTGAACCCACGGTTGTTATTTTCGGGAGGACTGACTGACCGGGACGCACGCCTGGAAGTCCGCATGCTTTCCCGACAATCTTCTGGGCAAGTGTGAATCCGCGGTTTGAAGGGGCGGGTTCTACGGGCTTCCTGAAAATGTCCTCATACTCTCTTCCAAGTGTTTCCCGCGCTTTCCCTGTCAGGTCTTTCCCTATCAAAAGATTAAGCCGTCCTCCTGCCTTGTATTCATCTGCCAGTGTTTCCGGCTCAAGTTTAAATGCTGTCAGCTCATTCCCGTTTTCATCAAGAATCCTGCCGCCGGCAATATCAATTGTAATGACCATCCCGGTTTCAAGCCGTGAAACATCGCACCTTATGGGCAGTGCGCCGCTGTCTCTTGCCGTATTAAAAAATATCGGGGCAATCTGGCTTCCGAGAATCACGCCGCCTTTTCGCTTGTTTGGGACTCCGGGAATATCCTCGCCTATCCACCAGATAAGGGAGTTCATTGCAGATTTCCTGCTGCTTCCAGTCCCTGCAACATCGGCTGCAAAAGCAACCGGGCAGCCTTTTTTATTGAGTTCTGCAATTCCAGGAAGTGCGCCGGGATAACGGGACTCAAGCATGGCAAGTGCATGTAATGGTATGTCAGGACGGGTTCCTGCGTGGGATGCAGGAGAGAAATCGTCTGTGTTTACCTCGCCCTGCACCCTGAATACTGTGATTTTTATAGATTCGGGAAGCGGGGTGTTCCGTGTGAACCATTCGCCATTTGCCCAGCTTTCAAGGAGGGCTTTTGCGCGCGAATTTGTGTATGAAAGTTGTTTTATCCTGTCAAAGAACCCGAAAACCAGGATTGTGTTTGAGAGCGCCTGTACGGCAGCGTCACCGAGTTCTTCATCATCGAGAAGTTCGATAAGTGTCTCGATGTTGTATCCCCCTTTCATCATACCAAGCATTTCTACCGCATGAAGCCGGGTAATGATGCTTGATGACTTTTCACCAAGGGCAATATGCCGCAGGAGTTTTGCTTTTTCGAGTGAGGCAGGGTCAACGCCCGGAGGAACGTGTTTTTCCAGTAATTCAAGTATGGTTTCTTTCTGTCCCTCAGGCGGATTTAATACAAGTTCTGAGAGTTGTTTTACCTGTTCTGCGTCAAGGGGAAGGGGCGGGATTCCCAGTTCCTGCCGTTCTTTTGTGTGTTTCTGGTAAGATTCAAGAATATCCGTGGTCATCGGACTTAACATGCAGGATTAATCTATTAATTTAACGCAGAATTTGCGGACTGCCATGATGCGGCTTTCGACCACTTCATATACGAACCGCCTCATGGCATGTATTCGGATGAGACGAGAAGCCACTTCCATATAGGAACGTATTTTATGACTTTTCCATTTTTTTCAACACTGCTTTCCTCGTCCTCGGTTAAAATAATTCCCGAATTTACATCAAGTTCTTCCATAGCGCATTGAAGCGCACGTTCTTCGCGCATTTGCGTGGCTTCATCACTTACATCCCATGAAACCTGGATAAGCTCTGTGGGCTTTTGCCCTTGTTTTACCACAAAATCAACTTCATAACCATCAGGACTCTTCCAGTAGTAAACTTCAGAATTCCGCCGTTTTATTTCAAGAAAAACCACAGTCTCAGCGAGCCTTCCTGTGTCCTGGGAGAAACGCAAACATACGGCATTCCTGACACCTGTATCCACGGGGTATGTTTTTTTGTTCTGCTTGAACTGGGTCTTCAATTTAAAAGAGAAAATAGGAAGTTCATAAATCAGCAGGGATTCTTTCAGGTAACCGATATATTTTTCAGCGGTCTCTGGCGCAGTGCCGACAGCCTGTGCCACGCTGTTGCTTGAGTAGAGCGCGCCCGGATTTGTGAGCATGAACCTGCATATTTTATCTGTTATCTCAAAGGATGCGCCGTATCTTGAGGAAATGTCCCTTGCAATAATATCGTTATTGTTTCAGGAAAGCCTCCGGATTCAAGATATCCGTTTAAGTAATGCAGGAGTTTGTCTTTATTATAAGCGAGAAAATCAGGGGTGAAATCTTCCCATCCTTTTTTCATTAGATATTCCTTGAAGGAAAACGGCGCGGCGCCAAAGGTTATATGCCTGCCAGTCAGCACTCTTCCCATATCTTGTGATAGCAGGCTTGCAGATGAGCCTGACAGGAATATCCTCTGGAATTTGTTTGTATCGTAAAGCGTTCTTACCCACCGCTCCCATCCTGTTTTTTGCTGTATTTCATCAAGGAATATGTGGGATATATCAGGGTTTATTTTGAATATCTCTTTCTGTAGTTCGGGAAATGAGGCTGCGTTTATCGATGGGTCATCGAAGTTCAGGAAGATGATATCCTTTGCCCGCACTCCCTGAGAGGTCAGATGCTCTGCCACCTGATAGAGAATTGTGGTCTTGCCGCACCGCCTGACCCCTATTATGTCTTTTATGTGAGGAGTGCCAAGGCTTTTGATTATGTCCCCTGTGATGTCCCTTCTGATGCCTGTGAGGGATGGAGGCATCTTTGTGAGGGATGGAGGCATCTTTTGCACCCACCACGGGTTCCATGAACGGATGGATTGGTCGAGCATGATATGTTTGTTTTGTCAGGTGAGTTTATATATGCTTCGATGGGTGTCGAGGATTTTATTTTATGGTGAGAAATAGTTGCGACAACATCCATCAAAGCACGCTCCGAAAGGGCACTTCTCCCCACGAATGTACGCACGACCGCACAATAATTCAGTAAAAAAAATGTTGTATTTGACTGACTTTTTTAACTCAAATCCCCGCAAACTTCCCGCCTTCCCCAGTTCCTCCTCAATCCTGAGCAACTGGTTATACTTCGCATTCCTCTCGCCCCCACGCCCAGGCGCGCCTGTCTTGATAAGCTTGGCTCTGAGAGCCACTTAAATATCCGTGATGATAGTATCCTTAGTTCTGCATAAAGACGATAATGTTTTATATATTGCTTAATGTAAATTAAATATAATGGCAGAATCAGGACTTATACATCAAGAAATTAATCCGAAATATCTTAATAAATTAGAAAAAATTCAAAAACAACAGGGCATTGAATTCATAACAGCCGAAGAATTTGACCAATATTTTTCTTTTTGAAATTATCGAAAATCCAAATCACTACAAACCGCTGAAATACGGCATGAAGACCATCAGGCGAGTGCATTTTGACCCATTTGTTTTGACTTTTACACTAAATGAAGACCTGCATAAAGTGGAATTCCTGGATTTTGCACACCACGATGAAATATATTTATGATAAGGCGATAAAGATTAATTTATATCCCCGCAAACCGCCCCGCCTTCCCCAGTTCTTCCTCAATCCTCAGCAGCTGGTTATACTTCGCATTCCTCTCGCTTCGTGCAGGCGCGCCTGTCTTACTGAAATATCTGCGATAGTTGTATCCTCGGTTTCCGCTGACCTGTGGCTTACAACAACCTTGTACTTATTCTTCTGCGCAAGCCTTGCAGCATCAAAAGCCTCGGACAACGTGCCAATCTGGTTCACTTTGAGAAGAAGTGCATTCCCTGCGCCCATTTCAATTCCCTTCTCAAGCAGTTTGACATTTGTAACAAAAAGGTCATCACCAATTATTATCGTATCCTTAAGCTTCTTTGTCAGTTCTGCAAAATCCTCAAATGCGTCCTCATGAAACGGGTCTTCAATAGAAAGTATGGGATAAGTCTCAACAAGGTCAGCGTAATAATCCACAAGCTCACCGCCGGAAAGTGTTTTCCCGTCTATGCTGTATGTCCCGTCCCCGTAAAATTCAGAGGCTGCCGCATCAAGCCCAAGCGTAATTTTATCCTCATACCCGTTCTCGTCAATTGCTGATATAAGGGCATCAAGTGCATCATGTGTATTCTGGAGTGGCGGAGCATACCCGCCTTCATATCCCACGTTGGTTGCGTTTGCACCATATTTTTTCTTAAGCAGTACGCCAAGCGTATGATATGTTTCAGCCCCGATACGCAGTGCTTCCGAGAATGTTTTTGCCCCAACCGGCTGTATCATGAATTCCTGTATGGAAAGGTCGTTGCCAGCATGTTTTCCACCGTTCAGGACGTTCAGGGTGGGAACAGGAAGAGTGAATGAGTTAGTACCGCCAAGATACCTGTAAAGGGGAAGTGCAAGGGAGTCGGCAGCCGCATGAGCTACTGCCAATGAAACCCCAAGTATTGCATTTGCGCCGAGTTTGGATTTATTCTCTGTACCGTCAAGTTCCAGCATTGCCATATCGATTGCACGCTGGTCACGGACATCCATGCCGACTATTGCCTGCTTTATTTCATTATTGACATTGTGCACAGGTATCTTGACGCCTTTCCCGTGATACCTTTTGTCCTTGTCCCTTAACTCAAGGGCTTCGTTTGTGCCTGTGGACGCACCTGAAGGAACACTGGCTCTCCCGAACCCGGCTTCTGTGAACACATCAACTTCTACTGTCGGGTTTCCCCTTGAATCAAGAATTTCTCTTGCATGAATATCCTGTATTGTAAACACTGTTTTCACCTATCTGGTTGAATGGTTATGTTTGTACTTAATTTTAATTATCACAAGCTATTTTAAGCGCCGCCTTTCTCGCGCCTTCAATCACTTTTTCTTCGTCAAGCACTTTTACCTCGTAATCTTCCATGAGTATTTTACCGTCCACAATGGTTGTCCTCACATCACAGCCCGAAACACCATTAACAAGAGCTGAATATATGTCACCTGGTACGAACTGTAATTTGCCCGTATCTACAATAATTATGTCAGCGCAACATCCTGGTTTCAGGATGCCTGCATTAATACCCAGTGTTTTTGCGCCGTTTAAAGTTGCCATTTCAAGCAATTTTCGCGGCGTAATACCATTATTTCCTTTTGACTTATGAAGTGCAGAAGCCGCCTTCATCTCATTCCACATATCAAGGCTTCCCGACGATGCAGCGCCGTCCGTACCAAGAGCCACGTTTACGCCTTTTTCGAGCATCTTCGGAACAGGCGCTGTTCCCACGCCAAGAGCCATGTTACTTGAGGGGCAGTGGGCGGCATTCACATTCCTGTTTTTCAATATTTCAATATCGCCGTCCGAAAGCCAGATGCAATGGGCTGCAATTGTGCTGGAGTCAAGCATTCCTATACTGTCAAGAAAATTAACAGAACACATACCGTATTTCTCTTTCATCATCCCAAGTTCAGCCTCTGTTTCAAGCACGTGGATGTGTATTCCCGTACCATCCCTGGCAGCCTGCTCCTTTATCCTTAACAGGAATTCCCTTGAACAGGATAACGCTGAATGGGGTGCATACATGGTCGAAATCCTGCCATTTGCAGCCCCGTGCCATTTCCGGTTAAATTCTGCCCTGTTTTTAAGTTTCGCTTCCGGCTCCTCGTTCATTCCTTCAATCATCCCGTACCCGAGTGATGCCCTGATACCTGTTTCCCTGACAACTTCTGCCACTTCATCCATATGGAAATACATATCAGCAAAAGCGGTAGTTCCTGACTTTATCATCTCAAGAATGCCAAGGTATGCGCCTGCCCTGACATCATCTGGTGTAAGTTTCATCTCAGCTTTCTGGATTTTATTCAGCCATTCCTTAAATGGGAGGTTATCCGCAGCTCCCCTGAGCAGTGTCATGGAAACATGAGTATGGGAATTAACAAGACCAGGCAGGACGGTACAGCCATTTGCATCAATTACCCGGTCTGCGGTGTCTGCTTTCCCCGCCGTATCTTTCCCGGCATACGTTATCATACCGTTATCAACGACAATCGTCCCCCCATCAATTACCGCGCCATCCATGGTAATTACGCGACCGCTTTTTATAATCAGGTCTGGCATATTCTTTCAGGTATGTGGTGGTTATAAAATAAGCTTTCTAAATTATAGTAAAAAAAGTAGATGAGTATAATTAGAGAGTTTTAAATATTAAAACACCGTATTAAAATATACCCTTATTAAAAATAATCCTGAAAATGTTGGAAATTTATGGATATTATAATCGGAAAGTGCGGTATTGCTTGCGGGGTATGTAAGAACTATAACAACGGGTGTCTTGGCTGCGAAAAGGAAAACAGCCAGAATGACCTCTGTCTCATTTTCAGGTGCGCTGAAGAGAAATCCGTCAGTTATTGTATTCAATGTGGGAATTACCCATGCAATCTGATGCGTGGTTTATCAAAATCATACTGTCCTGTCTTCAGCAAAAATGGAATTATTACAGTAATCGAAAACACGATTAACTGATACAATCCCCAAGGTCAGAAAGAAATACCTCAATATTTTCTTCTGTCATATGCGGCATTAATATCAACCTCATTCCCCTTGGGTTTCGGGTAATTGAGGTCACCCATCCCTTCTCATGCAGTTTTTTCCTGACCGCATCAAGTTCAGGAACCTCAAGTGCCGCAACGTTCATCACTGGTTCAACAAGCGGTTCCACACCCAGTTCTTTCGCCCCTTCCACAATACGGTGTGTCATGCGCATACACCTGTCTACTATTTTCTTGTATCCTTCCATGCCAAGATGCATCATCACAGCATAAGCAGCCGCCACAGCCGCGCCGCTTCTGGTTCCGGTCAGTGAGTGCTGTTTCCTGATTGTAAGATACGGCGTATCTACCTCAAGCGGCAAAAGGCATGCTTCTTCCCTGAAAAGAAGTCCTCCTGCCGGAATAGTGGAAAGCCCCATCTTATGAGGGTCGATTGTTATCGATGTCACGCCATTAAGTGAAAAATTAAAATCAATCTTCCTGTCAAGGAAAGGTATCACAAAACCCCCGAACGCAGCGTCCACATGCAGGAATAGGTCATGTGACATGGCAAGGTCTGAGAGTTTGTTAATCGGGTCAACCTGCCCGAACTCGGTTGAGCCTGCAATCCCGACAAGTGCTATTGTATTTTCGTCAATGAGGCTTTCAACAGAGCAGGTATCAACCTTGAATTCAGTGTCGAGCTGCGCTTTCCTCATCTCAATTCCCAGGATGTCAGCAATCTTATCGAATGAAAAATGGGCTGATGCCGGAATGACAACATTCGGGTGTTTTTTACGTTTGAGGTTGCGCGCTGTCCTGAGTGCCTGGATATTCGATTCAGTACCCCCTGTTGTGATATACCCGCAGGCATCGGGACTGCCCATCAGGTCTCCCAGTATATTGATTACCTTTTCCTCAAGTTCCTTTGTTCCCTTAAACAATCCGAAGTCGCCAAGGTTTGCCTCAATAAACTGCATATGGGCTTTAACCGCAATTGGATGGGGTCTTGTGCACATGGCATTTAAGACCTTATCGTAAGAAGTGTCTTTCTGTATTTCCATGTTTAGTAAGGAAAATACTTCATCTTCTGAAAGCCCTTTCCGGTTCATGTGCTAAATACACTAATACAGGTTAATAAAAAGTTCTATTTTAGTTATCCTTTCCTATGAATTCATAGAAATTATCCCAGTCCAGTACTGTGGAAACGCAGCCAGCTTTATCAAGTGTCATGCCGACACCGTAAAGGTTGAGTTTTTCGCACATTTCAAGTCCTGCTTTTATTTCTGCCATACATCCGACACCAAGTATCGCAACAGGCTTGTGTTTCCTGACAAGCCGGATTATAAAACTCGAACCCGGTACTATATAAACCCTGTAGCCTTTTTCCTCGGCGCATTTCTTTGCTTTCCCGATTTCACAGTTTCCGCAGTTAATACACTGCATGCCTTCTGAACTTAATTTTGACGGGCATTCAACACCCCTCAGGCACTGGGGAAGGAAGATTATTCTCCTGTCCTGCGGCGTGTTCCTGAATTTCTTGAGGGAAATCTTATTCTTGAGCTGGATTCCAACCTCGTCCACAATGTCATCATCCATCCTGACAAAGCGGAACAATGCCTTGAGGAGGGTTTCAAGCAGGGTGATATTAAAGAGCATGAAATTCGGGAAGATGAACCGTTCGGTCTTGAAGGAGTAGGCAATCAGTAATGAGGCAAAAACTGCTGCTATTAATAAGAATACAAGGATGTAAATTACTGCCTGCCCGACCAGTGTATATATGGAAGTTATGTCAAACTGCATTTTGTATTATTCTTTTTAACCTGTGATTTTCACATATTATTAGCTTATAATGATGAATTAAAGGATGGGCCCGCGGAGATTCGAACCATAACCAGCTAGACCACGAGCCCGTGTAACGTCCCTTTTTTGTTTCTATTCTTCATAAGACTATCGTTGTCATTTGTTTTTGTATCCGGGGCTGTCAATATTCTCTGATAGATAAGCCATGTGTCACTTATCAGCAGTTATAACACGACCTATTATCGGTGCCAGAATATTGCCACTCAAGACCAGGCTTCAGCGAATAGCCCCATAATGCCTGTCAGTTTCAGGAATGTTGTTGCATTGCCAGGTCTGTTTAAGTCATAAATTATATATACATACTGGACAGTATGTTACTATATGGTAGGCTTCATAAACCGGAAGAATGAAATTCACATATTAGAGGATATCTACAATTCGAAATCATCATCACTCGTCGTAATCTACGGACGCCGCAGGGTGGGAAAAACTGAATTGAGCCGCGAATTCATAAAAGGAAAGAAAGCGGTTTATATTTTTATAGAAATCAAACCTGAAGCGCTGGTTTTGAAAGATATAGAAGAGTCGTTTGGAGAGATATTCAAAATAAAACCGCGGATTGATAATTGGGATGATCTCTTCAATCTGATTTTTGGGCATAAAGAGAAATTGGTTGTTGTGTTCGATGAATTCCAGAACCTTAGTAAAGTCAATCCCGGCATATTTTCAAAATTCCAGAAATACTGGGACTTAAATCATACTGTATCGCAGCATATGTTCCTGATAATAGGTTCGTATGTCGGGATGATAAAGAAAATATTCAAAGATACTAAAGAACCGCTGTTTGGAAGAGCTACGATGCTTTTTAATATTAAACCATTTAACTTTTTTGATAGTTTTACGTTCCTGAAAGTTTTTTTTGATCTGGAAACAGAGGATGCTTCAAAGTTCTATTTTATTTTCGGCGGTGTTCCTAAATACCTTCTTCTTACCGGACAGATGGGAACTGATGACCCGGTGGAGACGTTTAAAAAATTATTTATAGATACCAGGATACTGGCAGAAGAAGGGAAAAATATTCTTACACTTGAGTTTGGCTCCGAGCACAGGAGCTATTTTTCGATACTTGAAGCAATTTCATCAGGGAATGCAACCCCGAAGGAGATTTCGGATTATACAGGTTTGAAGTCTGGCGCGGTATCAAAATACCTTCACGAACTTGTAAATAATTACGAGATAGTGATAGGAGAAAAACCTGTGATAATGAGCCGCGCCAGGGACACCAGGTATTTCATTACGGATAATTTTTTTAATTTCTGGTTCAGGTTTATCTACAGGAATTCACGCTTGCTGGAAATTAATCCTGAAAGGGCTTTTGAATTGATTATGAAAGATATTAATTCTTATTTCGGGAGGGCATTTGAAAAACAGGCAGTCGAATTTCTGGTAGAAATGAACCGGAAAGGAATGCTTCCTTTTGAATTTATGGATGTTGGCAGATGGTGGCATAAAACTGAGGAGATAGACATAATTGCTTTGAACAGGGAGAATAAGGAGATTTACTTTTTTGAATGTAAGTGGAGTTTGTTGGATGTTAAAAAGGCGGAGATAATATTGGCTGAATTAAAACGCAAAGCTGCGCTGGTGAAATGGCATAATACCCGGCGAAAGGAAAGATATGGCATTATCGCAAAGGAGATTGAGGACAAAGAAAAATTGAGGGATAGGGGTTATCTTGCTTTTGATCTCAGGGATTTCTCTCCTTTTCTGTTTCAGATGCAGAAATGATTGAAGTTTTCTCCGTACCACATTGAATAGTCCCATCAATAAATGTCAATGCTATGTTTACATGAGAAAATTAAGAACATTAAATTAATATAAAAGAATATCAAATATATGTTGGTCGAAGGGCTGAACTATGAATATTAAAATGGCGTGGAAAAAAATAATTCCCTACAATAAACTTAATTCCAAACAAAAAGAGAATTATAATTTTCAAAAAGTATCTTCTATACTTGCTGATTATGGATTTAACACATTGCGATTATCAGATGACTGGCAAGGTGCAGATTTTATAGCAGCACATAAAGATGGTGAGACTTTTTTAAAAGTGCAACTTAAATCTCGTCTTACATTTTCCAAAAAATATTTAGGGAAAGACATATGGGTTTGCTTCCCACATAAAAAAGATGAAGAAATTGAACCAGATTGGTATCTTTATCCTCATGATGAATTTAAAAACAAGCTTAATGGAACAATGGATTTTCAAGAAACAGACTCATGGAAAAAACAAGGTGGTTATAGTACAAATAAACCCAATAAAAAAGTTTTATCATTACTTGAAAAATATTATAAATTATCATTTGTGCCAACCAATATATCATAAAATGGTGCTTTCGTCATCGGTTAAGAGAAAAACCGACGATAGGACACGGATGGCACGGATGACACAGATGCGCACGGATCAGTGAAAATCCGTTTGATCCGTGTCATCCGTGTTCCCCGTCTCGGTAAATCTGCGTTTATCTGCGTTCATCTGCGGCTAAATTTTCAAAGGATGACCCAAATTCATACCCACCAGAATCCAATCTTCGAGAGTTGAATGCAGCTCTTCTTCACAATCACGCATAAAGGCAGAGTTTGTATCAGTCTGTATTTTATGAAGCAGTTTGCGGCGCTTTAAAGGAACTGACGGTTTTTTTCAGAAATGGCTACATATTCTGCGAATGATTTTGATTCCGGAATGGGTAAATTATCTTCCTGCAATCCGTTTATGTGCATTTCAATAGCTTCGTGCATGTTTTTTTCAGTCTCTTCACGGGTTGCGCCTGTTGCAACACATCCGGGTAAGTCTGGTGAATATGCCGAATAGTTGTTGTTTGCTTTTTCGATTACGATAAGGAAACGGTACATATTTAGTCCTCCTTTTTTAATTGCGCCTGCTTTAATATGCTGTTTATTGTGCCTTGTTTTTGCTATTTTTTCGCTCCAGATTTCGATTGAAATATATCTCCACCACTATTAATATAAGACCGAACCATGCGATGACAAATAAAGTTTGTGACATAACAGTTGATGGAGAGAACCATCAAACGGTGAGACAAGCGTTAGTAAACCCATACTGAAGAAAAACTGGAAAAGAGCAAAAGAGATATTTGACTTTTAAGAACTGCGGATAACAATGGATTGGTGCAAAACGTCACCAACGATGGGAACGTTTCGCAAAAACCCAAAGCTTAAAACTGCTTCAACCGCACCCCAAGACCTTTCTCCAGCGCCTTCCTGTAAACCATATCAGCAGTCACCACATCCTGGATTGCAAGCCCTGTCGAATCAAAAACAGTAATATCAGAATCACTCATCCGCGCCTTTTTCATACCAGCAACCACCTCGCCAATCTCACAGCAAATATCATCAGCCTTAATCAAGCCCTTTGAAAGCGGAACATTTACCTCGCCGGAATGAGAAGCCTGCGGAATATCATCCACC
>PGYG01000044.1 GCA_002839545.1 Candidatus Methanoperedentaceae archaeon HGW-Methanoperedenaceae-1 | reverse complement strand
TGCCGGAGGCTTGGATGGACAGGGGAAAAAGTCAGGGTTCATACAAAAGGCGGCGAACTGGTAATTACACTCACTGACGAAGGCGCTTTCATGGAAGGACCTGCTGAAAGGGTTTTTGACGGTACGCTTAACGTTTGATTTTCAAAACGGTGCTGGGTTTACAGGTGCTGTCGTCATGCCTATATACAGCATAACAAGAAATATCCCTGTAATAACCACGAGAAGGTAAACAAGCTTGTTCCATGCCCAGACTTTCCTGCCGTCAAATATGCCAAACGGCAGCATATTAAAAAGTGCAAGTGCGATGTTTATTAACACGCCATACCTTCCGATTTCGTAAATGATACCGCCCTCAGACAGAAGCGGTAAAAACATAAATGCCAGTAAAATATTAGACAGAGGTCCTGCAACTGATATCCTGCCGTTTTCCCGCCTGCCTATCATCCCGCCGTATATCATAACAGCGCCTGGAGCGGCAAACAGTATCCCGTAATTATACACAAGGAAAAGCATTATAAAAAGCATCATGGGATTCATACGGAATTCAGCCCATGAACCGTAACGCTGTGCTACCACCTTATGGCTCAGTTCATGAACAAGGAACGAGATTCCAACTGTGGAAAGTGAAATGGCAAGCGGGCTTGCAATACCGCTAAACAGCTCTTCAGTCATTGGTCTTCTCCCGAAGTTGAACCAGAGGAGAAGTATTGCAAAAGCGTATGATATGGCAACCCATGCAATCAGGATATGGGTAATTTCCGTATTACTGGTGCGGATGCGGCGCATGCCGCTGAGCCTGACCGCATCACTGTGCAGCTTTTCATAATCCAATGTTCCCTTTTCCTGATACTCCATGTTCCAAGATAGGCAATCAATGCATTTAACTGTTATCAATAAATTTAAATTAAAAGGTTGCATATTAGGTGTGATGCAGAAACATATCATCTCAATGAGGGACTTTTCGCGGGATGAGATTGATATTATTCTTGAAAAAGCAAGGACATTTGAACCTGTCGCAAGAGGAGGAAGCTCGTCACTGCTGTCAGGGAAGATACTTGCAACGCTTTTCTTTGAACCAAGCACTCGCACCCGCCTGTCTTTTGATACTGCCATGAAGCGGCTTGGCGGTAATGTAATAGACCTCGGCGCTCTTGAAGCCAGTTCTGTGGCGAAAGGCGAATCCCTTGCAGATACAATAAGGGTTATAGCCAGTTACGCTGATGCCATTGTTCTGCGTCATCCCAAGGAAGGGGCTGCAAGGATGGCTGCTGAGTACTCAAGTGTGCCGATAATAAATGCAGGCGACGGTGCAGGACACCATCCGACCCAGATGCTGCTTGACCTTTATACTATAATGCGGGAAAGCAGCCTCAGCGGACTTCGGATTGCCCTTGTTGGCGACCTGAAATACGGCAGGACTGTCCATTCGCTTGCGTATGCGCTTTCCCTTTACCATGCTGACGTGACGCTTGTTTCACCGCAGCAGCTAAAAATGCCTGATGTAATCAAGAAAGACCTTGAGAAGCAGGGGGCGCATATCAGGGAAACCACACGGATTGAGGATGTTATCGGGGATATTGACGTACTCTACGTAACACGTATCCAGAAGGAGCGTTTCCCTGACCCTGCCGAGTACCTGAAAGTATCAGGAAGCTACCGGATAACTGAGAAACTGCTGGAAAAAGCGAATGACAACCTTATAATAATGCATCCCCTTCCGCGTGTGGATGAGATTGACCCTGCCGTGGATAAGACAGGATATGCGCGGTATTTCGAGCAGTCATTCTACGGCGTTCCTGTGAGAATGGCAGTTCTTGCAATGGCAATGGGGGCAAAATGAGCGAGAAGGACATGCGGGTTCGGCGAATTGAACACGGCACGGTTATTGACCACATAAAAGGCGGGCAGGCGCTAAATGTCCTGCATATCCTAGGGATATCGGGTTCCACAAAAGCTGTGGTGAGTGTTGCCATGAATGTCCAGAGCGATGTTTTAGGGACAAAGGATATTGTGAAGGTCGAGGACAGGGAACTTAAACAGGAGGAAGTTGACAGGATTTCCCTGATTGCGCCAGGGGCTACTATTAACATAATAAGGGATTTCAAGGTGATTGAAAAACATATAGTTGATTTGCCTGAAATTATAGACGGAGTTGTGAAATGCGATAATCCCAACTGTATTTCCAATTCGAAAGAGCCTGTTACATCAAAATTTACGGTTAATAAGGAGCCTGTGGAGCTTCGGTGTATCTATTGCGACCATATGATTTCCGAGGAGATTGCAGAGCACCTGATTTGATTTTTTGAAGAAAAGTTGCCTGTATGTGCAAACCTTAATCTAACAAAAAGGAATTATAACACCCCATGGACGAGAATACGGTAAACAGGACAAAAGCAGCGCTTAACGCCCTCATAGACATAGAACAGCTATGGATAGAGAATACGCCGGATTACAAACTGTCCACACAGGATATGCTCATTCTTAAAAAGAGGCTTGAGGGGACTATTAATAACGTCACTAAGATATACGAGGAGAACAAGCCTGCATTGCTTGCCGCTGAGGAAGAAATCAAGAAGATGCACGCTGGCAAGAAGAAGAATAAATAGGGGAAATGCGGCAGGGGACGGATGAATCTTTATATATTATGCACTACAACATAATGTAACGCTGCATAATGTTAGTATAATAGACCGGGAAGAGAAAACGGCATTCCTTGAAGAAGCGTATGCACAATCACATAAATCGAATTAGCGCAAGATTGGAAAGCTTTATATATTCACTTAGTGAATAATTCAGTAGGTGAATAGAATGAAGTTTATCGACCGAAAAGAAGAAATGCGTTATTTGAAGGAAGCCGCCGAACTGTCTAAAAGCAAGCTTTTCACCGTTTCCATAACAGGTCTTCGCAGAGTGGGAAAAACAAGGCTCATTCTGGAGATATTATCAAAGGATGACATGTATTTTTTTGTAAACAAAGACAAGGAAAGCACAAGCCTTTTGCAGGAGTATGCAGATATTCTAAAGGCGAGAAAAATCCTTTCCGGGCTTGAAACATTAAATACATGGGATGTATTTTTCAAAGTATTATTCGAGCGGTTCAAAGGGATTGTTGCTTTCGACGAGTTCCAGAATTTTACAGCTGTTGACAAGTCGGTTTACGGAATACTCCAGAAATACATTGATTTAAACGAGAACAATGCAGGGCTTTTTATCATTTTCTCCGGCTCTACAGTAGGGCTGATGAAAAAGCTTTTTTCCGATTCAAAACAGCCTTTGTACGGGCGCCTCAAAAGAAAAATGCCATTAAAGCCGCTCATGTTCCGCGATACCTTAGAAGTGTGCGCTACGCTTGGAATACATGACATTGAAGACGCAGTGAGGTTTTATGCAATTTTCGGAGGGTTTCCAAAATATTATGTCGCCATAGAGGATGAACAGCTTGGCGATTCAGGCTTTGAAAAGATAATGGATAGATTATTCTTCGCCGAAAATGCGGTTCTTGAAGACGAGGCAAGCCAGATACTCTCCCTGGAATTCGGAAAAAGGTCCGGCATATATTATGACATTCTTGCGGCGATAGCATCCGGAAATACAAGGATAAGCGAAGTTGCATCGTTCCTCAGGAAGAAAGAAACCGCATTAACAAGGCAGATGAACGAACTCATAAACCGTTTTGAGCTTGTATCTATCGAGAAGCCAGTCACCGGCGGAAAGAGCATTTATGTAATTAATCATCCGCTTCTGAATTTCTGGTTCAGGTTTTTCTACAAGAATCTGTCCAGCTATAAAAGGCGGGAAATAACGCTGATTAGCAAAATAAAGGACAATATGAATGCTTACGTTGGGCGCAGATTTGAAGCGGTCTGCTGCGAGTTTTTAGAATATGAGAAGCTTAATTTTCAAAAATCGGGTAGATGGTGGGGTGCTTACAGAGATGCTGAAACAGATGAGAGAAAAGTCGCGGAGATAGATATTGTCTCGATTAACGAGCAGACAAAAGAAATCCTCTTTTGCGAATGCAAGTGGCAGAATCTAAGCCGCAAAGACGCTGAAAGGGTGCTTTATGATTTGCAGGAAAAAAGCAAGCGTGTCGATTGGAACATTGGAAAAAGAAAAGAACATTTTGCGATATTTGCGAAAAGGATAGAAGGAAAAGATGCTCTCAGGAAAAGCGCTTTTCTTGTTTGGGATTTGGAAGATTTTTGAAGTTTACTGAGTAGCACCGCCAGCGCTATTTTGCACGCATTCGCCCAGGCAGACCGCAGGGATTTCGCACGCTGCACATATTCTATCACTGCCAAAACGACAATTATTTATATCAAGTAAACTTTAGTTAAATCAATTTTACTTGATTTAGAGGAAAAAACATGCACATCTCAGACGGGATTCTCGAACCACAATGGGTTTTATTCTGGTATTTCATAACAGCAGTTTTTATTTCAGCAGGCTTGCGCGCCATTAACAAAAGGATAAAAACCGACCCTGCATACCTTGCCAGGATTTCACTTATCGGCGCCGTTGTTTTTGTGATTTCTGTCTGGCATATCCCGGTACCTGTAACAGGTTCATCATCCCATCCTGTCGGGACGCCGCTGGCTGCAATAATAATCGGTCCGCTCGCAACCGTTGTAATCAGCGGGATTGCCCTTTTCCTGCAGGCATTCATCGCCCACGGGGGTATCACAACCATAGGCGCAAACACGTTTTCCATGGGAATTGTAGGCGCTTTTAGCGGATACCTTGTTTTCAGGCTGCTCAAGAATCACACCTCAATATGGTTTTCAGCAGGAATGGCAGGACTTGTAGGAAGCATCATGACATACATTGCAACCGCTCTCCAGCTTGCCCTTTCCCTTAATCCAGGGAATGTCGTTTACTACTGGAAACTGTATTCTCTTGGTTTTATCCCGACACAGCTTCCCCTTGCGTTTGCAGAATTTGCCTTCACAGGATACGTCATACAGTACCTCTTAAAGGCAAAAACCAGCCTCCTCGAAACCCAACAGGAATCCCCTTCAGGGAACTTCACAAAAAAAGCCATTATAATGATGCTTTTAATTTTATCTGTAATTACAGCAGGCGCATACATGGGCTATCTCAGGGGCGGGGACAATATGGGAATAGATACAGTTGTTGAAACTCTTGCAGCACCGGATGCGGCTGCAGAAGGAATTGGTGTTGAATTAATGGAACGGCTTGGCGAGCCGCTTGGGTTTGGGTTTGCAGGAATATTGGGCGGTCTTGTTACTGGTTATTTCTGGGGCGGGTTCACAGGCAAAGGTCAGCGGAGGGATAACTGATGTTAGAATGGCTTGACGGCGACCCGTTAAACGGTATTGCGATTACCATAACCTTTTTCATTTCATTGATAATCGGGAGGCATCTTGGTAAAAGGCGCACCCAAGGAAAAACCGGAGGCAGCACAAGAGACCCAAGACTTAAACTCCTGTTATCGTTTTTGCTTATTATTTCCATCACGCTTATGAAACACTGGTATATTCCCGCGGCAATATCCATATTTGCTGTTGTTATTGCTGCCAGGAAACGGTCATTGCACGCTTATTCCGGCAAAATCATTTTTCCGCTTGTCCTGGGTTTGTTTATCCTGCTAATACAATCGCTAACATACGGCACGCAGACACTCGTGTATGGCTATATCCAGTTCCATCCTGAAGGTATCGAATACGGGATGCTTATTTTTTCAAGGGTAGTTGCCTCTGCTTCTGTTCTCATCCTGCTAATCATGGCAACACCGGAAAACCAGATACTTGAAAGCATGCGCTGGTTCAGGGTACCCTCTACATTAATCCAGATAATGTCCTTCATGGTACGGTACATAAAAACATTTTCACACGAAGGGGAAAAACTGAAACAGGCACAGCAGTCCAGATGCGGTTTCCCGGAAAATGCTTCGTTTCCTGAAAAGATGCAAAACATCGCTGCGGTAAGCGGGCTTCTTATCACCCGTGCCTTCTCAAGAAGCGAGGATGTTTACAGGGCAATGGTTTCCCGCGGCTGGAGTCCTGATATAAAATATCCCGAAGCCTCTGTTCCCCTGAAACGAAAAGACATAATTACGGGAATTGCCCTGTTTTCGGGAATAGTCACTCTTATCTGGATAGATATGTTAATCTGAGGAAAAATGAACGTAATAAAGACCACTGGACTTGAATACACGTACCCTGACAATACAACAGCCCTGGCAGGTATAAATTTCGAGGCAAAAAAAGGTGAGAAAATTGCGGTACTCGGTCCGAACGGCAGCGGGAAAACCACGTTATTCTATCATTTCAACGGGCTCATACAGCCTACAGGTGGTGAAATAAAGATATTCGGGGAAAACATCCAGAAATGCAACATCGATGAAATAAGACGGCGCGTGGGTCTTGTATTCCAGAATCCAGATACCCAGTTATTTGCACATACCGTTTATGAGGATATTGCATTCGGTCCGAGGAATATCGGTTTGTCCGCAATAGATGTCAAAAGCAGGGTATCACAGGTACTTCACAGGTTTGATATAGAAAACCTTGCAGGAAAAAACCCTGCCAACCTGAGCGGGGGGCAGAAAAAAAGGGTGTCTATCGCAGGTGTTGTGGCTATGGAGCCTGATGTTCTGGTGCTTGATGAGCCGACATCAAACATGGATGCCCGCGGCGTTACGGATACCATGGAGATACTTGATGAACTCAAAGATGAAGGAAAAACGATTATCATTTCAACTCATGACTCCGACCTTGCAGCCTCGTGGGCTGACCGCGTGTATATCTTGAACCGTGGCAGGGTTTTCAGGTCAGGAACGCCAGGACATATTTTCGCAGATGAAAAACTGCTCGCCGAAGCTGGCTTAAAACATCCCGTACTTGTGCAGACATTCCGTGAATTCCATGCCCGCGGAATCTCAAAAGGCGAAGTGCCACTGTCGGTTCTTGATTTTATGGAATCTGTTGACAGCCTGAAAGTAATGGATATAAGGTGTGCGGTCGCAGGATGTGAAATATCAGCAGGGGATGAGGTCAGGCTTGAACTTAAAGACGGGATGCTGGTTGCAGGAAAAGGGTCAAACGGTGTAATCGGGAAAGCCGTGTTCGGTGCAAATAAGGGCGAAGACCTTGCAGTGAAGGATGTAGAAGGAACCCTCGGACAGCTTTGCGGCAATATCACTGTCATCAGGGTTCCGGGAATTACGGAAGGCGGTTCAAGAGCCGTGGACATGGAGAAGGTTCTGGGTGTTATTAATTCAAACAAAAACCGCAAAATTGGCGCAATGGGTACATCTGCAAAAGTGCTGGCAAATAAGATGGGGATAAAATGCGACATTGAGTTTGACGTGATACAATCGAGTATCCTTGCTGCGCTTCGTGGTTTTGACGTTACAATTCTTGCATCGGGTGGGATGGGTGAAAGGGTAATCGAGAAGGTTCGGGAGAAACGCATCAACTGTACTTCCCTTGTGTTATAATTATATCAGATAAGGCACAATATATTCAATAAGTGGGTGTGCCGGATGTTTAAGCCAGTCAGGATGTATAAACTATTTACCGCAGTCATAAAAGACCATATAGGCAAAGTTATTTCTGCACTTGGTGAAAACGAATCGTGTCATTTCATAGGAAAGCCTGTGCCTAACATTGACATAACCTGCAAGAAAAACATACTGCTGTCAATTGAACATTATGTTGACGGGATGCTGTTAAAAGCCCCTGTAAAGAAACGGGAAATTCCCGGCATCGGGATTTCAAATGATGTTGACATTATGCTCCATGACATTGCAATATACGTACAATCACATGATGAAATCACTACGCAACAACTGATCGAAATTAAAAAAACAATATTTTATTTAAAATCTATTTACAATGTCCTGGAAAACTGTAATGAAACTCAGTACACGTACCTGCTGGAAGCATGGGTGCCTGAAGGGAAACAGGACATTGTTCAAGCTTCTATTGAAGATGCGGCAAACTGCAAGAGTATCGTGTATTTTTCAGACCCTGTCTTCGGGGAAACGCCGCCTACAATCATTTCAAACCCGCAAATGATGAAACCTTTTGAAAAACTTGTGAAAATGTATGGCTTGCCTTCGTATTACGAGCTTGACCCGACATGGGTTGTTTTTGTTACATTCCCCTTGATATTCGGGATGATGTACGGTGATGTTGGTCACGGCATAATTATTTTTTTATTAAGCATGGGGATATTCCTGTCAGGAGAAAAACGATTTAAAAAATTTACCGGGTTCAAGGATTTCAGTCCTATCCTTATGGGTTGTGGTGTTTTTTCCGTAATTTTCGGGTTTTTGTACGGGGAATTTTTAGGGTTCAAATTCCATCCATTATGGTTAAGCCCTTCTGAAAACATCTCGTATTTCCTTGTGTTATCAGTATGGATTGGAGTACTTCACCTTATTGTGGGTTTCGTTCTTAACGGGATAAATCTATGGAATAACAAGAAGTACCTCAGGGCGATATTCCAGCTGCAATGGATTATCTTCTCAATTAGCAGTGTTTATTTCATAACTGGATTCGTGGATATTGTATCACCGGGATTCGGCGGAGATATTCCCCAGATTGTGCTTATATTACTACCGGTTGCGGTTATGGCTGCAAGCGCGATGATGATAAATTCCATTGAGGGAAAAGGCGGTCTTTCAGGTATAATGGTTCCTTTTTATCTTGGTATAGAGTATGCCATGCACCTTATGTCTTATATGCGGCTTTTAATTATGGCGCTGGCACATTCCACAATCAGTGCAACAATTATCGCACTATCGGGGAGTTCTACTGTTTCTATTGTGGTTGCAGGTATAATCACATTTGTCCTGATAATTATTGTCGAGACGTTTATTGTTTTTATCCAGACTCTCAGGCTTCACTGGGTTGAATGGTTCTACCTGTTTTACAGGGGGAAAGGGACTGAGTTCAGGGGTTTCAGGTTGTGAGTATGGTTACCTGAACCTGCCTTTAATAATTACTTGTTTACTGCTTCATCTCTTCTTTTATCTGGTCACCCAGTTTCTGCTGCTGTGTTCCATCTACGCTGAGTTCTGCCATCAGTTCGCTGCGCAGTGAATCCTGTACTTCTGAGAGTTCCTGGTTCCCAGACATGGCTGCATCCATTGCAGATGTCATCATACTGGTTGCCACGCCTACTTTTTCCATGCTTGTCCTGATATTGGTGATAGCACTTTCAAGCTGGTTATTGTCTATACCAAGCTGCTTCTGGTGTTGACAATAATATTATCTAAACAAAAAAATATGCAGAAGCAATGGATGAAATAGATGCGGCATTATCAATAGATAAAGACCTGAAAGTAGAGGTTATAGAAAAACTTATAGCATTTGCTATCAATTTAAAAGTAGATGATATACAATGACTACACAGATAAACATCCGTCTTGATGAACATCTTCTCCAGGAAATTGATGCGCTTTCCCATATGCTCCATGTTCCGAGGTCTGAATGGCTAAGAATGAAATTGGCTGAAGTGGTAAAAGATAGTATTTTTAAATATCGGGAGGCACTGGCGCTGGAATATACAATGGGACACATTTCTTTTGAAGAATTACATACTTTAATTGGCAGAGACGCCGATGATGTCAAATTGATCCATGAGATGACTCAAAAAGGGAAAAAAGAAATCGATAAACTGTTTGAAAAATGACAATTTTTGCGATTGATACCTGTTCTCTGATAGCCCTCTATTACAGCGGTTATCTTGGGATTATCAATAAAAATGCCGACATCGTAATAACGAAAAAGATCATTTCTGAACTTGAAGATATTTCCGCTTTTACAGATGATGATGGCAGGGCGGCGGAAGATGTTTTGAGATTATTATCAGGAATCACAATTATAGAAACAATGCCACAATCCAGTGGTGAAGAAGAGCTGATAGAAGTTGCTCGTCAGAACAAATGCGATTTTATTGTATCTGATGATATCCGAGCTATTCCAAAATTCAAGACAGTAAATTCAGCAATAATTTTTAGCAGTCATTTATTGTATTATATGTATCGAACAGGCATTATTTCAAAAGAAGAAGGTCTGGTAGCACTTGAAAAAATGCGAATCAAGCGTTCTTGGAAAGAGAATGTTATATATATCGCAGGGATACAATTGTTCAAATCGTATGAGTTGTTGTGATTAAAATACGCACAGCAAAATAAACCTCTCCATGGCTGGGATATTAACATGGTAATACGGAGTCCATTATTCAACCCCTTTTAATTATCTCACTTAAACTTCCCAAGCAGCCTCTTATAAAACTCATTCCCGGTATTCTTCCGCGCCAGCCTCTCAACAATCAATTCAGGGGTACTGCGCGCCAGGTAATTGTATCTTGGGTTCCTGTCAACAATAAGGTTCAGGTTCTCATCAAGCCCTGTAGCCTCAATCCCGTCAACCCGGATTTTATAACTGGTATTTTCAAGGATTGCTTCTGCAAGATGGCTCACAAACACACCAAGCCCGTTATTATCATAAAGTTCCTCAAGTATTCCCGAAATAATCTTAGCAGACGCGCCTGGTTCTGTAATGGACTCCATCTCATCAGTGAGGACAATCTTCTTATTCCTGTTCGCGACAACCGAGAAATCCCTGATTGTGCTCTCAAACGCACCTGCGTCCATTGTGCCGCGGGATTTCCCGAAATAATAAAACTCATCCACAAGACCGACCTCGCATTCAGCGGCAGGTACAGGGAACCCCATCTGCGCCAGTATGAGTGTCTGTGCCAGAAGGTCAATGGTTGTGGTTTTCCCGCCTGAGTTAACGCCGCTTAGCAAAACCACACGCGCACTCCCAAGTTCACCTATCCCAGCATTCATGGTCGTATCCCCTACCGTATAATTTACAGGCACGGGTTTGTCAAGGAACAGGTTTATTCCTGCACGGATACCTATCCCAGGATTATCCTTCAGGGAAGGCATGGAAAGCGAGAATTCCCTGGCAAAACACCCAATTGTATATCCCACATCAAAATCCAGTATCTTGCGGACGATAAGGGTTGCCGTTTCCTTCATGGGGGAAAGCTTGCGCGCGTATCCCTTCAAATGGTCAAGTTTGCGCGACGTGATAGTCCGAAGCAGGTGGTTTTTCAATCCCTCAACCCCGCGCGGATTAATCGTGATGGGATGTGCCACTTCATCCCCGAAGAAATTATTTACAAACCCGGATTCTGATGGACTGAGCCTGAGTTCAGTTGTTACTGCCTTAATCGCATTCAGCGTTACGATATTGTATTTATCCCTGATTTCTTTTTCAAATATGCGGTTTGCACTGCCATCCATAGCTGCCAGTAAATCAAAACCCTTGACCGTTATAGAACTCTGTTCAATAAGGGAACTGAATTCAAGATTTACCTGTTTTTCCATCCTGCCGATGACATCGTCTAAACTGGCAAGGACATGCTGGCACCGGTCTATTTCAGCATCCACACCGCTTTTCATATCAGATGATG